>NZ_JADPKG010000042.1:0-60150 GCF_023073875.1 Bradyrhizobium sp. 154 | reverse complement strand
CCCGGCAGACACCGGCAATCAGCCATTATCCGTTCCGTCAGGTGTTAGGCCGATCCCCACGCGCTTGAGAACATCAGAGGCAACTTCAAGATGAGCCCCCTACATCGCGCAAGTCAAATGACGAATGAGGCAAATGCTGCGACCTTGGTGGGGTGCTTGTCGGCGATGAATTTCGCGGTGGTCCCAGGGGGAGTGATGCCGTGGCGTGGAGGACAATCAGGTACTGTTCTTCGGGGCCGCTACGGGTCAAAGTCGGCGGTGAACGCCGCCTCCGAGCGGCTTCCGGTCTACACCAGACAGCCGACTCCCGGGCGGATTTCGAGTTAGGCAGCCTAGGGCCACGCGCGGAAGTCGTTTCCGTCGGACATCCCTGCATCGGCCCTTATCTCAATCCAATCAGGCTGTGCAGCTCTATGTGATCAGTTCTGCGCCTTCTTGGCCTCGTTCAACGCAATAATGATGGCCTTAATGGTACCTTCCGCAGCTGCGGCATTGTATCCGACATGGTAGCCATGGAATACGTGGATCGGCTCGTGGTCTTCGAAGCTGTGGTTCGCCCCGTTCCACAGCACCGACTTCACGGGGATCGAACGCTTGCTCTCGGCCATCTGGCCGCAGAGGACGGGACTGGTGGCCTCGTCCTTCTCTGCCAGGAAGAGGTGAACTGGAGCGTAGAAGTCGACGCTCTTCATCAAATAACAGGACGGCTGCATTGCGAAGCCGCCCGCGAACATGTGCTCGTGGAGGTCGCCGATCGCGCGGTTCATGATAATCAAAGACGTGGTCGCACCGTTGCTCCGGCCGAGGACGTAAACCTGTTTGGGATCGGCGATCTTTTGCTCGATGAGCCAGTCCAGAGCCGCATACGCATCGTCGGCTCGGCGCCGCGCCCAAGTCAGCTGGCTGGGATCCGAGCAGACGCCGTCAGGTCCCAAGTCCCGGCTGCCGAAGCTGTCAAGCAGCAGAACACCGTAGCCCGCCCCGACCAATCTACCGCCGTAGTCGCGTCCCCGTTTCTTCTCGACCCGGCCGAAGCCGTCGCAGCCGTGCAGCATGATCACGAACGGGATCAGACCCTTCGCGCCTTGCGGCCGCATCATGTCGGCCTGCAGTTCGCCCTCCGCCCTCACCTTGCGCTTCTCCTCGACGGTGCCGTCCATAAAGTTCTTCGACCAGCCGTCGATGTAGTCGTTGCCGGGAATCCAAGGAGAGGATTGCGCTGAGGTATGCCAAGGTATCTTGACCATCTCAGCATGTGCAGATGAGAACGACAAAACAGCGGCCATTGAGCGCTCGTATCGTTCGTTCGCGGCGCGCATGTCCGCATTGGGTCATTCGCGTCGGTTTGGCTGGGCGCCGCCGCCTTCCGCACTACCCCTACAAACAGACATCGTTACCGTGCGTCGGCATGTTTCAAGTGGGCCAGTCAGATGATTGCAGCGGCGATTCCAGCACCGGTAAGCGCTTCATTCACTACTTCTTGGAGGGCGGGTTCGACCCGACAACCAGGATCAGCGTTTTACACGGCGACTCCTCCGCCGCCTCAGCGCGGCATGAGGAAAGTATCGAACCGCACACAACAGCTAAACTCGCCGCTGCAAGATCGTTCAGGCTGCGGAGGTCCGGAATTCAGGAGTGCCCTCGGAAAAGCACAGCGAGAAGCCCGGCAGCAACGATCGCAAGCCAGATTAGCGAAACGATGAAAGAGGCGAAGTGCCAGTCAACGTCGCGGCGCCTGGACTGCATTGTGTCTCCTTCCGGCGACTGTGCGCCGGCTCAACGATTGCTATCGTCCTTGCCGTTGGGGGTGCCGTCACCGCCGTCGTTGCCATAGCCATTGTTGCCACGAGGGCCGGCCGGTCCGGCGCCAGACCTTGCAATGGCATCCGACGTGAGGGACGTCGACAGCAGGAGCGTCATGGCCGGAGGCGTCACGGCGGCGAACTTTCCGCACGTCTTTAGGAATTCGCGTCGGTCATCGTCCTGGTCTGGCATGGCGTTGTCTCCCAATAGCGGAATTAAATCACATTAACCCAATTAAATCAATTAAATTTCGTTCCAAGATAAAGCGCACCCCTCGTCCGCTCTCTCAATGGCGAAGCGCCGCCTTTCGGTGGCGGGGAACTCAGATGAGCAAATCTAGCCCGCTATGTCCCGACGAGCGGACCTTCCTCAGATGGCGCGCCACATGTTTAATGGGCCAGAAGGGGGTAACGCCTCCAGTCGCTTTGGCAGCCTCTCAGCTGCCATCCTCGCAACCCGAGAACCCGCTTGCAGGCGAGCAACCACCAACGACGCGTTCGTTGAACGCTCGGATCAAAACTCACTGCAAGTTTTGAAAGGCCTGCTGAGCTTTTCATCGCTCCTTCGTTGAAGGCAGCGCTAGCGCAGCCGACGGCATCAAGCGCCAATAGGTGGTGCCAACCGGTCGCGAAGATGATCAGCGTTTGTGAGCCTGGCGGCGCTACTATTCAGGAAATGTTCAATCGCGGCCTTGCGTTGCAGCAGATCTTGCTCCCGCGAAGGCTCACTTGACATATTGCCCGCGTGCGCACGATAGACGGCTTGGTCCGCGGCAATGACCCCGACGACGCCGTGTGCGGCGAGCCGTAACCACATTTCCATATCAGAGGCATAGGGTAAGTCGGCCAAATAGCCCCCCAATCTCTTCTGCAGGCTGGTGCGGACCACTACAGTTGGTGACAGCACAATGTTTTTCGCGCCGCTAAGTGCAATGAAATCAAATCCGGACAAAACGCGGGTTGTCGATCCACGCCTGGTCTGTGGCGAGTACGCTTCCCCCACCGATCAAGAACAATCGCGCCTCCGAAGGTGAACGCGACAGAAGGATGCTCGTCCATTAGATCGACCGCTCTCGAAAGGGCGCCGGGCAACAAGTAATCATCGCAGACAGCAGAAGCATGTAGTCGGCTCTTGCCAGGCGATGCCTTCATTGGCAGTAGCAATGAGCACTCGATTCGAGACGTGCCTGCGGTAGTCGACGCGAGCGTCGGAGCGTACTAACTCCGCGGCAACTTCCGCTGTATCGTCTGGCGACGCATCATCTATAATCAGCAGGCGCAAGCGGGGGCCCGATTGCGCCAAAACGCTCTGGACGCACTCTCGCAGGAAGTGCTCGTACCGGAAGCAGGGAACAACGACGTCTACGGAGCTCATTTCTCGTCGGATTCCACCGACTGTCACAAAGAGCGTCGAGATATGTCTGTTCAAGAAAATACGATGGAATGGGTTCCTGGCCGGCCGCTTCGGGTTATACGCCGCCGATCACGCTCAAGCGGGGGTGGCTTTCGCTTTGCCTTGCGGAGCCGACGAGGACACACCGTAGCCCGGCTACGAAAGATCAGCCCGCGGCGGCGGATAGCGCCGGGCCAGCACCGACAAGGATAGATGCCGCCCGTCTTCCGGCAGTTCCAGATAAGCCAGAACGAGCGGCCGCTTCCATTCGCCGACGCCGAACTCCATCGTCATCCATTTCTGCGGCTCGGGGCCTTCCAGGCCTCGGACCCAGACGAAGTAGCGGGGAAGGTCGTCGGTGTCCGCTTCCGTCATGCGTCTCTTTGCCATCGAAGCTGCTCACTGCTTCAGCAACCGTTGCCGCACGATATAGGTAGTGGCGGAGCGAAGTCGAACGCCATGCAGGGCGATTGAGGAGTGGCTTTCCAGCCGCCCATGCTTCGACCCGCCCGCCCCGGGGCGGGCGCTCAGGACCAGGACGGAGGGCGCGGCAGCGACTTCAAGGCGTAGGTGCCTTATCCCGAGTACACCATTAGAAGCATCGTCACGGAAGACAAGGCGCGCGTTGCGGCCGCCGCGAAGGACATGCGATCGCCGCCGCGCTCGGGTGCGGTGAAACCGGGAGCTCGGTCGCTGAGATTCCGATTAACAGAAATTCGGAAATGCCGTATGTGATCTGCCGTCCCGGCCCATGGATAAGGGGCGTTTCGCGATCGTCACGATACGCGGGCCGGGTGGCGGTGGGCGTGGAGCGCATCGGCGCGCAGGCAATCGCAGGGCGGGTTTGGCCCGTGAGCGGTTGAGCAGCGCGCGCACGACAGGTGCAGTCCGCGTACGGCAAAAGCGTGTGGTCCTGGCGCCCGGGGTCTGTGCGTCAAGGCTTGCGGTGATGTTGCGGCCCGACCGGGCGAGCGCATCAGCTATCTCGCAAGGCGACGGGGGCAATAGTGCATCGCTCCCCGGGGAGAGCGCGCCATAAGCCGTTAAACCACTGCGCAGGGAAGGCCGGGATGTCCAGGCTGCCCTGTATGCCGCTGTGCATTTGTCTTCGCGCAATTGCGCACAGCGGACCGCGGGTGCCAGCTGGCACTCGGTCTTCCCTGCGCCCTTTCCAAGGACGGGGCGTCAAGAGAAGCTCAAGACTCGGGCGTTATGCGTCGCGAGGCTGTACAGGCGCGTCTTGCGCTGCTTGACAATTGAAGCGTGCACGGTTCGCCTGCCGATCACCGCCACAATTCGCAGGCCGCGACGCGGTTGATGTCGGCGAGCCGCCTTGCGCCATCTCCGTGGAGATCGAGGCTGCCGACCAGCGTCAGCAGGCGACGATAAGCGGTGTCGGCAATTTCGACCGGCAGCGGGGCCTCGAAGGCCTCGACATAGCTGCCGACGACACCGCTGAGCAGACGACACAGGCCGCGCTGGGCGGGATCGTCCCGGCCGAGTGTCTCGAGCTTCTGCTGGAAGATTTGGAAGGTCCGCAAACCGTGGTGCTGCTGGGAAAGCCACGCGTGCAGATCGTTCATGTGAGCTCCTTCGAGTTACAGAAGAAGCTACCGGCTTATACAGTGGGGAGGGGACGATGGCTAGCGGGGGAAGCGGAGGTTCGTTGCGCCAATCCGCCTTCGCCAAGGCTTCGGCGGGACAGCCTTCGCTGCTTCGCGTGGATAGACCGGCGCCTCGCTCGCCTAGCCGTAGGTGCGAAGCAGCGAAGGCTGGTGCCCCTGGCCGGAATCGAACCAGCACTCCTTGCGGAACTCGATTTTGAGTCGAGCGCGTCTACCAGTTCCGCCACAGGGGCCCTCGGTCGGCCGCTCGGATGAGGGCGTCGCGAAGCCGGCGGACTATAGCCATGGACAGGACGGGGTCAACCCGCGCCAAAGTGATCCCCGCCGTTCTCGACAGCCACATAAGCCGGAGTTAGAGGCTTGGAGCGCGACCCATCGGAGAGAGGCTGCCGTGACGATCCAGAGTGCCGCAATACCAGCGTTCAAGTCGGCCAGCGCCGGTCCCGCGCTGACCGCCTCGCTGCTCGTCACATTGATCGCCGCGGCCACGATCGCGGGCGCCTGGTTCTTCCAGCTCGTGCTGGAGATCCTGCCCTGTCCGCTCTGCCTGGAGCAGCGCTACGCTTATTACCTCGCGATCCCGCTCGGTGCCCTCACGGCGCTCGGGGCCAGAAGCGGCGCGCCGCGGCCGCTGCTGCTCGTTGCGCTAGCGATTCTGGTGCTGGCGACGCTCGCCAATGCCGGTCTCGGCGCCTATCACTCCGGCGTCGAATGGGGATTTTGGAAGGGGCCGACCGATTGCTCCGGTCCCGTCGTCAATCTCGGTAACGCCGGCGACCTTTTCTCGCGGCTCGACACCGTGAAGGTGGTGCGCTGCGACGAGGTGCAGTGGCGCTTCCTCGGCCTCTCGCTCGCCGGCTACAACGTGCTGATCTCGCTGCTGATGGCCGCGATCGCCGCATGGGGATTTGTGCGGACGGCGAAGCGCTGAGCTCAATCATCCACGTCATCCTGCGTGCGCCCGAACAAGTGCACGATGCCGGGTGTCGCGATCGTCACGAAGACGAAGCGCGACAGGTGATGGGCGCCGACGAAGATCGGGTCGATGTGCAGTGTCAGGGCCAGCGCCAGCATCGCGTCCATCGCGCCCGGAGCGAAAGCAACGACGACATCGGAGAATTTCACCTGCGTGGTGAGCGCGACGATGCCGACGAAGATGGCGGAAACGGCAATTGCGACCGCGAACGAGCCCAGCGCGGCGTTGATATGGCCGGCCAAAGTCTTGATCCGCATCCGCGCAAAGCGGCTGCCGATCAGGGCGCCGATGCCGACCAGCGCCACGCCGCGCACCCAGTCCGGCAGGCCGCCCTCGACCCAGCCGGCGCCATGCAACACGCCGGAGGCGATCATCGCGCCGAACATCCAGCTCGCCGGAAATTTGATCAGCCGCAGAAACAGAGCCAGCGCCAGCGAGGCTGCGGCCAGCGCCACCAGGTCGAGCGGCGAGGCGATCGTCGCCGTCAGCGACGGTGCGGCCGAGGGCGCCACGCCCGCGATCGCCAGCACCATCGGCAGCGCCGCGGTGAGGATGATGACCCGCATGGTCTGCACCACCGCGATGCCCGGCAGGTCGGCGCCGCGCTCGACCGCCAGGATCGTGATCTGCGACAGCGCGCCGGGGCTGCCGGCGAGGAAAGCCGAGGTGCGGTCCCAGCCATGGACGCGCTGGAGGTAATAGCTCGAGCCGAAGGTCGAGCAGAACGTCGCGAGCGCAAGCAGGCCGATGGTGACGGGATAGGCGCTGACCTGCTGGATCAGATGGCGCGAGACCACCGAGCCCAGCGAGATGCCGAGCAGCACCAGCACGGTCTGGGTCAGGATGGGCGGCAGCATCAGCTGACGACCGGCAATTGCCGCGATCCCGACCGCGATCATCGAGCCCGAGATCAGCCCGCCGGGAAGGCCGGCGACGAGAAATACGAGGCCGCCGGCGGTGCCGACGACAAGCGTCTCTATCGTGCTCAAGACGTTGGCACGGCTCGGCCATTCGAACGGCAGGGAGGCGACGATTTGCTTCACGCCACCTTATCGCAAATCAGCGAGAGGCGCACAATTGCAGGCTCGTCATGCCGCAATGCGCATGTCTCTCACTGATGCTGGCGGAGGATCGTGATGGGCTTACTTCTTGTCGGCGGTGGCGGGGGCGGCAGTGCCGGCCTTCGCTTCCTTCATGCATTCGCGGCGAAATTTCTTGCGCTCCTTGCCCTTCAGTCCCTTGGCGTCCGCCTGCTTGGAGCATTCAAGCGATTCGGCCGAGCGCTCCTTCGGCGCCTTCTTGTCGGCGGTTGCAGCAGTGTCGGTCTTTGTATCGGTCTTGGCGGCCGGCGCGGCGGTCTGGGCGAAGGCAGTGCCGGTGGCGAGCAAGGAGACGAGAGCGAGGGCGGCAAGGCGGGAGGTGACGGTCATGTGTTGCACTCTTCTTGAATTGCGAGGGGCTGGGAACGTCGGCCCGCGTTGCTGAACGCGACATGAATGAGTCGAACGGCGGCACCACTAAATTTTGCCGGCGCAACCCATCGCATCCTTGTCGCAAGCCACCGACACGCTAGGATAGCAATCCTCGTTTCACTTTCGTCGGGAAGACCAAGGAGGAGACCCAGGGATGACCATTCAGGCAAAATTGTTGTGTGCGATTGCAGCGGCGTGTGTCGCGGCATTGGTGGCGAGCGCGCCGGCGCAGGCACTGACCGCGCAGGAGTGCAGCGCAAAATATCAGGCGGCCAAGAAGGACGGCTCGCTCGGCACCATGAAGTGGAATGACTTCCGCAAGGCCCAATGCGGTGCAGACGCAACCCCCGCCGCTGCGCCCACCGCGGCTGCTCCGGCTGCGCCCGCCGCTCCTGCCGAACCGAAGCAGGCGAAGAAGGAAGCCGCGCCCGCCGCTGCGCCGACGCTGCCGGCTGGACCTGCGATCTATCCGAACGCGGTCGATCCGAAATACGCCAAGGAGACGCCCGGCAAGGCGCGGCTCCACACCTGCGTCGACCAGTACAATGCCAACAAGGCCACCAACGGCAATGGCGGCTTGAAATGGATCCAGAAGGGCGGCGGCTATTACAGCGAATGCACCAAGAAGCTGAAGGGCGCAGCCGCCTGAGCTTCGAAAGCAATGCGATGGCCGGGGCAAAGCTCCGGCCATTTCGCTTAGTCGAGCAGCTTCTCGGCCGATTTGGCCACAAGCTGCGACCGCTTGCGCGGCCCGCGCTCGACGAACAAGAGGCTTTGCCCGAAGATGAAGCAGTAGAACAGGAAGGCCTGCGCCTCGGCCTCCTCGGCGGCAAGGCCGGTCGCGCGATAGAGCTCTGCGACGTGCTTGAGCCGCGCGGCATCCACGCTCGCCACCGCCGCCGCCGCGCCCTCATCCGAACGGGCCCATTGCCGGATCGCGAGCTCGATCGCCATGCCCTCCGGATTGACCCGCTCGGAATAGAGCTGGATCAACGCTTTCAGCCGCTCGCGGGGCTCTTGTCCGTCGAGACTCGTCTGCTGCGCGATCGCCGCAGCGCGTCCCTCGCGCCAGCGTTCCAGAATTGCTTTGAGCAGTGCGGGCCGGTCGGCGAAGCGGCGGTAGAAGCCGCCCTTGGTGACGCCGAGGTTCTTGGCGAGCACCTCCACCCGCACGCCCTCGACGCCCGAGCGGGCGAGTTCGGTAAACCCTGCCTCGACCCAGACATCGCCCTTGCCGTCGCTCATGAAGGAAGCCTCGCCGGTTCTTGATACGGTGCCGTATTGCTAGCGCGACGCAGCTCTGATACGCTACCGTATCAACAAAGGCGGTAGAAAAAGAATAGGGCGGAAGGCGTGAACGATGATGGCATTCGAGCCAAAAAACCCGGATTACCGCGCTGCGGCCACGGCGATGTTCGCGGCCCAGCCGGCAATGCACACGCTCGGTATTTCGATCATCCATCTCGCCCCGGGCGAGGTGGAGCTGGCGATGCCGCATTCGGCTGCCTTCACGCAGCAGAACGGATTTGTCCATGCCGGTATCATTACGGCAGGCCTCGACAATGCCTGCGGAGTCGCCGCCTTCACCCTGATGCCGCGTGAAGCGGACATCCTCACCGTCGAGTTCAAGACCACGCTGCTCGCACCTGCTCGCGGCGCGCGCTTTGTCTTCAAGGCCGCGGTGGTCAAACCCGGTCGCACGCTGACCTTCTGCGAAGCCAGGGCTTTTGCCGAGCATGAGGGCAAGGCGACGCTGATCGCGTCCATGACCGGCACGCTGATGGCGATGCTGCCGCGCGGTGCGGCTTCGCCGGCGCCGGCCGCAATCCGCTCATAGCATGGCGATGACATCGCGCCCGCGACGCTCTATATGAGCGGTAACACTTCTCGGTCCCGAATCGTATTTGCAGCGATGGGACCGAAACGGGACGAGATATGGCTGGATCTGGCAATAAGGGCCTAGTGACGACGCGGCGCGCGGCGTTGACGTTGATCGGGGCAGGCGTCTTGGCGGCTGGTGGGATCACTTTCGCCCGCGCCGCCGCCGATGGCGACGAGGTGCTGACCGAATCCAAGGTGTTGCGTGATCCCGAGACGCCGGTTGCCGGCAATCCCGACGGCAACATCACCATCGTCGAATGGTCCGATTACAATTGTCCCTATTGCCGCAAGCTCGAGCCTGAGCTGCGCCAGGTCGTCCAGGACGACGGCAAGGTGAGGCTGGTGATGAAGGATTGGCCGATCCTCGGGCCGGTCTCGGTCACGGCGGCGCGGACCGCGCTGGCGGCGAAATTCCAGGACAAATACCATCAGGCCCACGACGCCATGATGGGCGTCAGCTCGCGCCTGACCGAGCCGCGCATCAACGAGATTCTTGCTGGCGCAGGCGTCGACATGGACCGGCTGAAGCGCGATCTCGCCGGCCACGCCAAGGACATCGACGCCATCCTCAAGCGCAACAACGAGCAGGCCGAAGCCTTCGGCTTCCGAGGCACGCCGTCCTTCATCGTCGGCAAATACCGCGTACCCGGCGTGCTGAGCATGAACGAGTTCGAGCAGGTTATTGCCGACGCACGCAAGGCCAAGATGAACTGAGCCAGGCGATAGTCATCACCTAACACAAAGGCGCCGCCGCGGAGTTCGCGACGGCGCCTTGTTCATGATACCGCGTCGCTACTTCGACGAGATCCGGACCCAGTCCTTGTGCGCGCGGTCCCGCAGCGCGTCCCAATCGGCCTTGGCGACATCCCAGTTCACGATGGTGCGATTGGTGATCGCGACCTCGCCATTGGCGACCGACGACGTCTGCATGGAATCATAGACGTAGACCCCGCCCGCAAGCAGCAGCGCGCCGAGGATCATTCCGAAAAAAGTCTGCATGGCGAACCTCCGGTGACGAGCGATAACGTCGGTGCGGAGCGATTGTTCCCGCGGCGGTGCGGCGCGGGTAAGGACGGATCGTTCATCTCCTATTCAGCCAATCCAGCAGCTCCGCGTTGATCTCGCGCGGATAGGTGTGACTGAGGTCGTCGATCTCCCGATAGGTCACGTCGGCGCCGGCGGTAGAGAGCGTCGCCTGCGTCTGCCGTGCGGTCTGCACCGGAAACATCCAGTCGAGCTTGCCGTGGGTGATGAAGACCGGCAGGCGCTGGAGGCGCTTGGCGTTCGCCACCTCCGCCATCAGCGGATGGAAGGTCGCCGACACCGGCGCAAGATGGGTGAAGGGCGAAGCACCGTCGAGCCCGGTGACGTAGCAGAAGGTGCCGCCGTCGCTCATGCCGGTCAGCAGCATGCGCGAGGCATCTATGCTCCAGCGGCTGCGCACGGTCTCGAGGATGCGCATGAGATTCGGCGTATCGGCGTCATCGCCCATTAGCGCCCAGGTCGGGCCGATTGCGGTCGGCGCTACCAGGATTGCGCCGAGGCTGCGCGCATCGCGCAACCAGCTCCACAGGAAACCGCGCCCGTTGCCGCTGCCGCCATGCAGCGCCATCACCAGCGGCATGGTCCGATCGGGCGTGTAATATTCGGGCACATAGACCGAGAAGCCGCCGCGGCTGCCCGGCTCGTTGTGATCATGGAAGATGCCGGTATTTTCGCTAGCGCCACCTTCGAGCCGGGACAACAGCTCGGCATTTCCGCGATTGGCAGCGTTGAGAAAGAAGCTGCTCACGGGAGGAAACTGCACCGCCAGCGGATAGAGCGCCTCTTGCGCGCGCGGCAGGTGGCGCAGCGCGCGGAACACGGCGACGAGGTCGCCATTGCCGCGCTCGACCTCGCGGATCCCGGCAAAGGCGGCGAGCGTCTCGTTGCAAGCGCGATCGAGCCGCTCGCGCAGCCCGGCGAACTGCTCCGGCCAGTCGCCGATCGCTGCCCGCGCCGCTTGCAGCGCCTCGTCCGGCGAGCCGATCGCGTTCATCACCGAGGCGAAGGCTGGCGGGTGCAGATGCCGCTGGAAGAAGCCGAGCGCCTCCAGCGCATTGAGCAGCGGCGGCAGCACGGCCACGATGTCGTCCACGACGGCCTCGGTCATTGCCGCTTCCTCAAGCCTTGCGTCAGTGCAGCTGCGGCGCCTTCAGGAGCTTGAAGCGGTCGGTCGAGGTCACCGTGACGTCGAAGGTGACGCCTTCATGATGCACGGTGAGCGGCACGTCGACGCCGGCGGCGCCGAGCGCCCACATTTTCCGATAGAAGCCGGTCTGGCTCGTGACCTTCTCGCCGTTCACGGCGAGGATGACATCGCCAGTCTTGAGCTCGGCGCGCGCGGCCGGGCCGTTGGCGGAGATGCCGATCACCACCACGCGGTTGTCGATCTCGGTCGAGTAGAGCCCGAGCCAGGGCCGCGCCGGCTTGTTGACGCGGCCGAACTTGCGCAGGTCGTCGAGGATCGGCTTCAAGAGGTCGATGGGCACGATCATGTTGACGTGCTCGCCCTTGCCGTCGCGTTCGCGCTCGAGCTGGAGCGAGCCGATGCCGATCAACTCACCGCGTTCGTTGAGAAGCGCGGTGCCGCCCCAGTTCGGATGTGCGGGATAGGTAAAGATGGCCTCATCCAGCAGATATTCCCAATAGCCGGCGAATTCCTGCTTGGCCACGATCTGGCTCGCAACCGAGCGCGTGCGGCCGCCGGCGCCGCCGACCACGACGCGATCGCCGATCCGCGATTCCGCCGAGGTGCCGAGCGGCAAGGGTTCGACGTCGAGCTGGCCGAGCGCCTGCACGAGGCCGAAGCCGGTGACGGAATCGAAGCCGAGCGCATGGCCTTCGACCACGCGTCCGTCGGCCAGGTGCAGCCATACGGATTCCGCCTCGGTGATGAGGTAGCCGATTGTGAGCACCAGCCCGTCGTCGATCACGACGCCGTTGCCGGCGCGTTCGGTGCCCAGCGTCTCGGCGCTGAAGGCGTCTGGCGGGGTGATGGCGTGCAGGCCGACGACGGACGCGAGCGCGCGGTCGAGATCGAAACCATAATCGCTTGCACGCGGCTGATTGGCCGGTGGCACTCTCCATTCGGTCAGTGCGGGCATGGAGTTCTCCTGGCTGAGAGCATCGCTCCGCCGTCGCCGGCGGAACGAGGCGCGAAGCACGGATAATTTAGGCCGGAGGACGCCGTCTTGAAAGCCTCGTTCCCAACTATTCCAGAGAACGCCGCGTGAAATCTTCGAAAGGCATAACGACGGTTCGTGCGCAGGTGGCAGGTGACAGCCGGCCCTTCGACCCGGCAGCCGTCGCATGGCTGGTGTCCGGCGAGGTGCTAGGCGCGGTGCAATGAAGCTGCTAACCATTGCCGCTTCGTTTGACCAGGGATCACGGATCGAAGCATGGATAACCGCAGCGACATCTGGCGTGGCGTCGACACGATCAAGGCGCGTTTCATCGACCTCAGCGATAAGATCTGGGGCACGCCCGAGGTGTGCTACACCGAGGCGCGGTCCGCCGCCGAGCATCTCGCCGAGCTGCGTCATCAGGGTTTCCGCATCACCGAGAATCTCGCCGGCATCCCGACTGCGCTGATGGGCGAGTGGGGCGAAGGCGGTCCGGTCATTGCCTTCATGGGTGAATATGACGCGCTGCCGGGATTGAGCCAGGAGGCAGGTGTCGCCGAGCACCGTCCGATCGAGGTCGGTGGCCATGGCCATGGCTGCGGTCACAATCTGCTCGGTTCCGCTGCGCTGCTCGCCGCGACGGCGGTGAAGGACTGGCTCGCCGAGAACAAAGTGCCCGGCCGCGTGCGCTATTACGGCTGCCCCGCAGAGGAAGGTGGCGCGGCAAAGGCCTTCATGGTGCGCTCGGGTGCGTTCGAAGATGCCGACATCGCCATCACCTGGCATCCGCACAGCTTCTGGGAAGTGGCGGTCACGCCCTCGCTCGCCAACACGCGCGCGGATTTCATCTTCACCGGTCGCACCTCACATGCGGCGGCCTCGCCGCATCTCGGCCGTTCTGCGCTCGACGCGGTGGAATTGATGAACGTCGGCGTGAACTACATGCGCGAGCACATGCCGAGCGATGCGCGCGTGCACTACGCCTTGCTCGACACCGGCGGCATCGCGCCCAACGTGGTGCAGGCCCATGCACGGGTGCGCTATTCGATCCGTGCCCGCGATCTTCCCGGCATGAACGAGCTGGTCGAGCGCGTGTCCAAGATCGCGCAGGGCGCGGCGCTGATGACCGAGACCAAGATGGAAATGAAGATCATCTCCGCGGTCTCCAACATCCTGCCGAATACCCCGCTGGAGCAGGCGCTACACCGTATCATGGAAGACCTCGGACCGCCGCATTTCGACGAGGCGGACAAGGGCTTTGCCAGCCAGATTCGTGCGACGCTGAGCGACAAGGACATTTCGTCGGTTTACTACGCGATCGGCATGGAGCCCACCGATCGGCCGCTGGCCGACTTCCTGGTGCCGCTGGATGCCAAGCGCAACCCGCTGGTCGGTTCGACCGACGTGGGCGACGTGAGCTGGGTGGTCCCGACCGTGCAGGTTCACGCACCGACGGTTGCAATCGGCACGCCCTTCCACACTTGGCAGGTAGTGGCGCAGGGCAAGAGCCCGCATGCCCACAAGGCGATGGTGCAGGCCGCCAAGGCGATGGCCGGGCTCGGTATCAAGGCGCTGACGGAACCGGAGCTGATCAAGTCTGCCAAGGCGGATCTTCAGAAGCGGACGGCCAAGATGCCTTACGTCTGTCCGTTGCCGGATCACGTCGCGCCGCCGCTCGATATGTCGGTGACGTAGAGCGTCGATACTTAAGTCTGATCCGACGAACAAATTTTCCGCAGTGCAGCGCGCAATCCAGCGTGTTTTGATGCTGGATTGCCGAATGGATGGGCTCACGGAAGGCAGTTCTGCCCAACGGACAGCCAGAAGACCGTTTGCATACATACGGTCCCAGTTGACGCGCCCCCCATTCGGTGTGCCATCTACTGCCAGCTAATTGGGCGGCAGCTCTGACGGCCGTCGTCATCACGATAGGAACCAGACGGGGGACAACCATGCTGGATAAAGAACTGCGTTCGATGATCGGCCAGGTGAAGGACGGGCGGATGGATCGCCGCGGCTTCATCAAGCACATGGCCGCGGTCGGTCTCACCGCTCCTCTGGCCAATCAGATCCTCGCGCTCGGCGGCGTCGCCATGGCCGAGGGCGCCTCGACTTACAAGCCGACGAAGCGCGGCGGCGGTGGTGCGCTGAAGCTGCTGTGGTGGCAGGGCCCGACCCTGCTCAATCCGCACTTCGCCACCGGCACCAAGGACCAGGACGGCTCGCGCCTGTTCTACGAGCCGCTCGCCTCCTGGGACCCCGACGGCAACATGAAGCTGGTTCTTGCGGCAGAAATTCCCTCGATCCAGAACGGCGGGCTCGCCGCCGACGGCAAATCGGTGACCTGGAAGCTCAAGCCCGGCGTCAAATGGCACGATGGCAAGCCGTTCACTGCCGACGACGTTGTGTTCAACTGGGAATATGCAAGCGATCCTGCCACCGCAGCAGTCACCATCGGCACCTACCGCGACATCAAGGTCGAAAAGATCGATGATCTCACGGTACGCCTCCTTTTCGCCAAGCCGACCCCCTTCTGGGCCGATGCTTTCGTCGGTGCACCGAATTGCATCATCCCCAAACATCTATTTGCGGACTACAAGGGCGCCAAATCCCGCGAGGCGCCGAACAACCTGTCACCCGTCGGCACCGGTCCCTACAAGTTCGTGGAATTCAAGCCCGGCGATCTCGTGCGCGGTGTGATCAATTCCGACTACCACATGCCCAACCGCCCCTACTTTGATACGCTTGAGATGAAGGGCGGCGGCGATGCCGTTTCGGCGGCGCGCGCGGTGATCCAGACCGGCGAATACGATTTCGGTTACAACATCCAGGTCGAAGATGACGTGCTGCTGCGCCTGGAAAAGGGCGGCAAGGGCAAAGCAGTCTACGCCGTGGGGGGTGACACCGAGTTCATCGCGCTCAATTTCACCGATCCAAACACCGAGATCGATGGCGAACGCTCTTCGATGAAGACCAAGCACCCGCTGTTCTCCGATCCGGCCGTGCGCAAGGCGCTGTCCATGCTGGTCGATCGCGAGTCGGTCAAAAAGGCCATCTACGGCCGCGCCGGCCGCACGACCGCTAATTTCCTCAACGGTCCCGAGAAATTCGTGTCCAAGAACAACACTTGGGAGTTCAGCGTCGAGAAGGCGGCGAAACTTCTTGATGACGCCGGCTGGAAGCCCGGCGCGGACGGCATCCGCGAGAAGGACGGCAAGAAGCTGAAGCTGCTGTACCAGACCTCGATCAACGGACCGCGCCAGAAGACTCAGGCGATCGTCAAGCAAGCCTGCCAGAAGGCTGGCATCGATGTCGAACTCAAATCCGTTGTCGCCTCCGTGTTCTTCTCCTCGGACGTCGGCAATCCCGACACTTATCCGAAGTTCTATGCGGACCTGGAGATGTTCCAGATTCCCATGAGCCAGCCGGATCCTTCGCAGCACATGCGCCGCTATACGTCGGACAGGGTGTCAACCAAGGAGAACAAGTGGCAGGGCACCAATTTTCCGCGTTGGGTCAACAAGGACTACGACGCGATCATCGCAGCGGCAGAAGCCGAAATGGACCCGATCAAGCGCGCCGCGCTGTACATCAAGGCCAATGATCTCTTGATTCAGGAGGTCGTATTCATCCCAGTGCAGCATCGCCTCAAGGTGGAAGCCGCGGCCAACAACCTTGTCTGCATCGTCAGCGGTTGGGCCAACGAGACCGACAACCTGTTCGACTGGTACCGGGAGGCATGATCCCGAGGGCGTAGACGGATTTCCCTATGAGCCAATACGTCCTGCGTCGCCTGCTGATCGCGATTCCGAGCCTGCTCGGAATCTCGGTCGTGCTGTTCGTCGTGCTCGCGCTCGCCCCCGGCGATCCGTTCTCCGAGCTGGCGACCAATCCGAACGTGCCGCCCGAAGTGCAGGCGGCACTTCGGGCCAAGTTCGGCCTCGACGATCCGATTCACCTTCGCTACCTGCATTGGCTCAACGCCATGCTGCACGGCGACTGGGGCTTCTCCTTCGTCAGCCGGATGAACGTCGACACGCTGATCCTCCAGCGCCTGCCCGCGACCCTCTACGTGATCGGCTCGGCGCAGATCCTTGCGCTCCTGATCGCGATTCCCGTCGGCGTGTACGCGGCGACCAGGCCATATTCGCTATTCGACCAGATCGCGAATACGCTCGCCTTCGTCGGCTTCTCGCTGCCGACCTTCTTCACGGGCATCCTGTTCATCCTGATCTTCTCGGTCACGCTCGACTGGCTGCCCTTCGTCTACACCACCGACATCAAGGGCACGGGAATCCACTGGGTGCTGGAGATGATCCGCCAGGCGATCATGCCGGTGGCGGTGCTCGGCCTGTTCCAGGCGGCGTCGATGACGCGCTTCGTGCGCTCGGCGATGCTCGACGTGATCCGGCTCGACTATGTCACCACGGCGCGCGCCAAGGGCCTCGGACAAACCAAAGTTATCGTCAAGCACGTGATGCGCAACGCCATGATCCCGGTCGTGACGCTCATTGCGTTGCAGATGCCGGCGGTGTTCGGGGGCGCCATCGTCACCGAGCAGATCTTCCGCATTCCTGGTATCGGCTCGCTGCTGATCTCCTCGATCCTGTCCAACGACACGCCGGTGGTGATGGCCGTCACCTTCGTGTTCGCGTGCCTCGTCGTGCTGTTCAATCTCATCGCGGACATCCTTTATGGCTGGCTTGACCCTCGCATCTCCTTCCGCTGAGCGGCGCGTCTACTCGCCCTGGCGCGAGACGTGGCGGCGCTATAGTCGCCACAAGCTCGCTGTGGTCAGTGCGTTCCTGCTTCTCGTTCTGATCCTGGCGGTGGTGATTGGCCCCTTCGTCTGGCGGGTCAAGATCGACGACATCGACATCGTCGCGGGTATGCAGGGCCCATCGCTGGCCCATCCTTTCGGCACCGACGATCTCGGCCAGGACATCCTGGCCCGCATGATCTATGGCGGGCGCATCTCGCTCGCGGTCGGTCTCGCCGCAATGCTGGTCTCGGTCTTTGTCGGTGTGCTGATCGGTGCGCTCGCCGGCATGTCGCGCGGTGCGCTCGGTCATGGGCTGATGTGGCTCACCGATCTCTTTTTGTCGCTGCCGCAATTGCCGCTCCTGCTGTTGCTCATTTATCTCTTCCGCGACGGGCTGAAAGCCGCGTTCGGCCCGGAGGGCGGCATCTTTATCCTGATCGTGCTCGTGATCGGCGGCCTCCGCTGGATGCCGGTGGCGCGCCTCGTGCGCGCGCAGTTCCTGTCGATCCGCGAGAAAGAATTCGTCGAGGCCGCGCGGGCGCTCGGCGCCAGTCCAGTGCGGCAGGTGGTGCGCCACATCCTGCCCAATGCGCTCGGCCCCGTGATCATCGCCGGCACCATCGACGTCGCTGCCGCCATCATCGCCGAATCGACGTTGTCGTTCCTCGGCCTCGGCTTTCCGCCGGATACCCCGACTTGGGGGCGGCTGCTGTACGACGCCAAGGATTTTCTCGACATCGGCCCGCATTGGGCGCTGTTCCCGGGCGGCGCGATCTTCATCGCGGTGGTAGCCATCAACTTCATCGGTGACGGCTTGCGTGACGCGCTCGATGCGCGACGGGTGATCTGATGGCGCCACTGCTCGAAATCAAGGGTCTAAAAACCCACTTCTCCACCGACGACGGCATCCTCCAGGCCGTCGACGGCGTCGACATCTCCGTCAATCGCGGCGAGACGCTGTGCGTCGTCGGCGAGTCTGGCTGCGGTAAGACCGTGACGGCGATGTCGATCCTGAAGCTGATCGCTATGCCGCCGGGCCGGATCGCGGCGGGCCAGATCATGTTCGAGGGTCGCGATCTCGTTCCTTTGACGAGCAATCAGCTTGACGAGGTCCGCGCCAAGGAGATCGGCTTCATCTTCCAGGAGCCGATGACCTCGCTCAATCCGGTGCTCACCATTGGCGAGCAGATCGCCGAGAGCCTGCGGCGGCACGAAGCGGTAACCAAGAAGCAGGCGCTCGAGCGCACCATCGAGATGCTGAAGCTGGTGCAGATCCCGAACGCCGAAGGCCGCGTGCACAACTATCCGCACCAGTTCTCCGGCGGCATGCGCCAGCGCGTGATGATCGCGATGGCGCTCGCCTGCAAGCCGAAGCTGATCATCGCCGACGAGCCGACAACCGCGCTGGACGTCACCATCCAGGCCCAGATTCTCGACCTGCTCCAGGACATGAAGGACCGCTTCGGCATGGCGGTGATGCTGATCACCCATGCGATGGGTGTCGTCGCCGAAACCGCGCAGCGTGTCGTCGTAATGTATGCCGGCAAGGTGGTGGAGGAGGCGCTCGTCGACGATCTCTTCGGCGATCCCCGCCATCCCTATACGCAAGGGTTGATCCGCTCGATCCCGCGCATCGATCTCGACAGCGAGCACAAGACGCGGCTGGAGGCGATCGGCGGCTCGGTGCCGATCCTGATCAATCCGCCGGTCGGCTGCCGCTTTGCCCCGCGCTGCAAGTTCGCCATGAACGTGTGCACCGGGAAGGAGCCGCTGCTGCGCGAGATCGCGCCCGGGCATCGCGTGGCCTGTCACTTGGGAGATACCAGTCTGGGAGGCGCGGCATGAGCCAACCGTTGCTGCGCGTCAGCGGCCTGAAGAAACATTTTCCCGTGCTCGGCGGTCTGCTGTCGCGCCAAGTTGGGACCGTCTACGCGGTCGACGGCGTGTCTTTCTCCGTGAATCGCGGCGAGACGCTCGGCCTCGTCGGCGAGTCCGGCTGCGGCAAGTCCACGACGGGGCGTTGCGTGCTGCGCCTGATCGAGCCGACCGACGGCGAGGTCACCTTCGACGGCCAGGACGTGCGTAAGCTCGGCGGCAACGATCTGCGCGCGATGCGGCGGAACATGCAGCTCGTATTCCAGGATCCGTTCGCCTCGCTCAATCCGCGCATGACGGTCGGTGCGATCCTCGGCGAAGCCTTCACCATCCACAATCTCGCCTCGTCCGCGAAAGAGCGCGAGGAGCGCGTCGCAGGTCTCCTGGTCAAGGTTGGGCTCAAGGCCGAGCACATGCGGCGCTACCCGCACGAGTTCTCCGGCGGCCAGCGCCAGCGCATCGTGATCGCGCGGGCGCTCGCGGTCGAACCGAAGCTGATCGTCTGCGACGAGCCGGTCTCCGCGCTCGACGTGTCGATTCAGGCGCAAGTGATCAACCTGTTGGAAGATCTCCAGGCCGAGCTGAACCTCACCTATTTGTTCGTCGCGCACGATCTCTCTGTCGTCGAGCACATCTCCGATCGCGTCGCGGTGATGTATCTCGGCCGCATCGTCGAACTCGCGAAGGCGAGTGATCTCTACCGCAACCCGCAGCATCCCTACACCAGGGCGCTCCTGTCCGCGGTGCCGGTGCCCGATCCCAAGTTCAAGCGCGAACGCATCCGCCTCAAGGGCGACGTGCCGAGCCCGATGAAACCGCCATCCGGCTGCCACTTCCACACCCGTTGTCCGATCGCCCAGCCGCGCTGTGCGGAAAGCGCGCCGGAGCTGAGGGAAGGGGCGGGCGGGCACTTTGTGGCGTGCCATCTGGCTTGATGCCGGCGGAAAGCGGAGCGCGAGTCATTCGTGAAGCAGGCCGTGCTCCGAAAGGGCCTGCTTGAAAGCCTGCACCGACGTATGGTGATGCGCGGAGAGACCCGCCTCGCGCGCGCCGGCAACATTGGCCGCGACATCGTCGACGAACAGGGCCATCTCCGGCCTCACGTTGAGCTCGGACAGGCAGCGGCGGTAGCAGCGCGGGTCCGGCTTCGCCGTCTTGAACTGGGCCGAGGTGTAGATTTGAGAGCCGAACAGCGGGCGCAAGTCCGGCAGCAGGGTGTCGATATGGTCAGCGACCAGCGTGGTGTTGTTGGTAAGGACGGCAATGTCGACGGTCTTGCGCAAGCTGTCGGCAATCTCCAGCATCGCGCGTTTGGCCTGCATTGAACGGCGCCGCGCCTCGACCCATTCGTCGAGCGATAGGGAATAACCGATGCGCTCGCCGAACCCGCGCAGATAGTCTGAGGCATCGAGCGCGCCAGTGTCGCCGAGAAATTCGAATCCGGATGCCCAGATCGCCTTGTAGACGGCTTCACTCGTGATCCCGGCCAGCTCCGCAAGAAAGGCGACGCGCTTTTCCCTCTCGTAGTCACAGAGGACGTTGTCCATATCGAAAAGGACGAGCTTAATCTCGCCAGTCACCGCAGCACTCTCGGATCGGCCGAACATCCGGCCGCGGTGCAAATCATATCCCGTCCGGACCCGACGGACAAATCCAGAGGAGAGGTCGTCACGCGCTCTTGGCCGGCCACGGAACGACCTGTCCCGACATCACCAGCCGGTCACGGCCGCTGTCCTTGGCCGCGTAGAGCGCGCGGTCGGCGGCCGCGACCAGCGTGCTGCAGTCCATCGCGGTCTGGGACGGAAGAGCCGTCGCGCCGCCAACGCTCGCAGTCACCAGCCGGGAAGGTGGATTCTGTGCATGCAGCATGCCGAGACCGTGCAGCGCCTGGCGAATCCCTTCGCCGATCTCGGTGCAGCCATCCGGGCCGGTGTTCGGCAACAGCACGGCGAATTCCTCGCCGCCGTAGCGCGCGGCGAGGTCGGCCGGGCGCTTGGCCTGGGCGGACAGGATCCTGCCGAGCGCGCGCAGGCAGGCGTCGCCCGCCTGATGTCCGTAATGATCGTTGAACTTCTTGAAATGATCGACATCGACCAGCAGCAGCGAGAGCTGCGTGCCGTCGCGCCGGGCGCGCGCCCACTCATCGGCGAGACGTTCGTCGAATGTGCGTCGGTTGGCGAGGCCGGTAAGGCCGTCGGTCGTTGCGAGCGAGGCGAGTTTGTCCTGAAGGTCCTTCTGCTCGGTCATGTCGCGCACCACCGCGACGACGCCGTCGATGGCACCGCTGTCCGAGGCAAGGGTCACGTGCAGCGCCGCCTCGGCCCAGATCTCGCCCTTGTCGCGATGACGCTGGCGATAGACGAACCGCGCTTCCTCGGCTTCGCCATTCTTCAGCGCAATGATCGCCTGCTCGACCCGTTGCATGTCGTCCGTGTGAATGCCGGCCAAAGCCGACGTGTCCAGCAGTTCCTCGGCGGACCAGCCGGTGATGCGCGCGCATGAGGGAGAGACGTAGAGCAGCCGGTTATCGAGCCCGATCCGGGTCACCATGTCGCTGGATTGCTCGGCCAGCAGGCGGAAATTCGCTTCCTTGGCAACCAAGGCCTGGGCCATGAGCTGCCGCTGCACCAACTGACGGACCAAGTAGAAGCCGATCACCGCGATCAGCAGAACGAGGCCGAGGACGAAGGTCATGCGCGCGGCCGCCGCGCGTCGCCAGGGCGCCAGCACGTCGTCTTGCGACTTGCTCGCCAGCACCATCAGCGGATAGCGGCTGCTGCGCTGGTAGTAGCTCAGCCGCTCCACGCCATCGAGCGGCGATTTGAAATAGTAGACCGAGGCGGCGGGGCGGCTTTTCCAGCTTCTGAACAGGGGCGCATTGGACAGGTCGCGTCCAACGAAGGCGCCGCTCTCGTCGCGACTGCGCGCCAGCATGATGCCGCTATTGTTGAGCAGCGATGCCGAGCCGTTCGGACCGATGTCGAACCGCTCGTAGAACTTGACGAAATAGCTGACGTCGATCGTGAGCAGGGCAACGCCGGCGAAGCCGCCGTCGGAATCGTTGATCCGGCGGGATGCGGTGATGATCCATTGGCCGCCGGCTCTGCTCTTGACGGGCGGTCCGATCAGCGTGCCGGTTGCAGGCGAGTCGCGATGGTGGCGGAAATAACCGCGATCGCTGTTGTTAAGGTTGGAGAAGTCGAGGCGTTCAGTCGTGGCAAGCCAGCGGCCGGTCGCGTCGTAGACGAAGATGCCGCGGATGCGGTCCGATGATTTGCGTGTCGGCAGATAAGCCTGGAGTTTCGCAATCGTGTCCGGACCCGTCCCGTCGATTTCGAGCCGATGGACCAACCCGACCAGGATCGTGTCGACCAGTTCGAATGTATCGTCCGCGTGCTGGATCAGCGAATGCGCCAGATTGGTGACGTCGACTTCGGCTGCCCTGAGATCGGCATTGCGCGCTTCCCATTCACGCCAGGCGCTCAAGCCGAGGATCGCCACGCAAGTCAGCGCGACGAAGCCCGCCGCCCAAAGCGGAAGGCGCGTCTTGCCGAGTTCGCGGCTCGTGACCATCAGGCTTGCTCCAAATCGGTGCAAACCTCTCACTTTGGCCTTAACGGCCTGTTGCAACTTCTGCGATGATTTTGTGCGTCCGTAGTCAACCGGACGGGTCGACGAGATCTTGACCGACTCTGCTCGGCGGTTGTTAACCACCTCGCCGCAGCGTGACAGCCTCATCCTGCGTCCGCTGCGTCATCCCTCCAGCGTGAAGCCGACGCGCAGCGTGACCTGATAGTGACGGACAGTGCCGTTCTCGATGTGGCCGCGCGTCTGCACAACCTCGAACCATTTCATCTCGCGAACGGTCTTGGCGGCGCGCCCGATCGCGTTCTGGATCGCATCCTCGATGGAGGTCTCGGATGATCCGACCAGTTCCAGGATCTTATAGACGTGATCATGTTCGGCTGTGGGCATGATGAGCCTCCCTCGGTTGCGCTGCGGCATGCATCGCTTGCGCTCTGATCTGAACGAGCGCCAATGCTTCAGGTTCCGTCTTGCGATGGCCGGCATACGCCCGGTGGTGGAGGGGGCAGTCTCCTCCTGCTAAGCGCTGCCCACGGATTCCGCGCGGCGCGACAGGACGTAGCGCTCACACTCGGCGGCGTCAGGCTGGCGATGCGGTGGACGCAGGCTATCTGCAGCCTGCTGCACGATGGGCGCAGGTTGAGTGGCTCGCCAGAGCAGGCGCAGCAGCAGGGCCAGCAGCACCATCATCGCGAAGCCGCCGATGGAAGGTACAAATTTGTCGTCCATCCCAGTCAGATCCGCTTCATTGCCGAACTGCGCTGCGAGTCTGGCCGATTGCAGCATTCCATAGGCGCCGGCAAGCAGGATCAATCCGTAGAGGAAACTGCGCTCCCGGGCGTTCGCCACTTGTGCAAGATCAGGAAGCATCAACGCAAGGCCGATTCCGATGATCGGCAGGTCGTAATCATAGGCGTAGGGGCTGATCATCACCGACACCATGGCAGCGACACCGAACGCGAAATTGGGTGAGGCCCTGCGCGCCGTTCCAAGCCAGACCGCAAGCACGACCGCAAACAGGGCGAGGCTCGCCGCAGCCGCCTGCATCCAGAAGGCAACGCTTGAGGGAAGGCCGGCCCGGCCAAGCGCAGCGTAGGTCGAGACCATGCGGAACAGCGGATAGAAGCCGCGCTCCAGGAAGATAGCCGATTCCCGGATTGCGCCGAGCCATGCGGTCCAGATCTGCCATCCGAACACGAGCGTGCAGACGAGCGAGCTTGCGAGCACGACTGCAGCGGCGGTCGCGAGCGCCCCCCAGCGGCGCGTCGCCAGCATGTAGACTCCGGCGGCGATGGCCAGGTGCGGCTTGATCACCATTGCCCCCAGAGCAAGACCAGCGATGATCTGACGCCGCTCGACGTTGAGGCAGACGATGCCGATTAGGGTGCCGGTCAGGAAGCCGTTCTGGCCGCAGCCGACCGTGATCGCCAGCGCAGGAAACAGCACGACCAAGACGAGCGCGAAATTCTGCCCGGCGATGGCCCGAAGCGTCAGGAGGTAGGCAACCAGCGTGGCCGTGATGAACAGCAGATAGGCGATGCCGGCCGGCAGCAGCGCGAATGGCGCCACCAGAAGATCGAACTGCGGCGGATAAGTCCAGGGCATGAAGCTGGTTGAACCGGCAAATGCCTGCTGAAGCTTGACCAGCGTCTCGAACCGGTAGACCAGATCGAGCTGACCGTAGCAGATCTGCTGTGCGACGATGTAGAAGGCGTCGAAATCTGACAGTTCGCGGACTTGCCAGGCGCTCCAGCGGCCGAACCTGAACGTCTTGAACAGGACCATCACAGCGAGCGTCGCAAGCACGAAGCGGACATAGATCGTCCGCTTCGACGGTGAGGATTGAACCGCTTCCAGCGTCTCGGCAAACATCGGCGACGACCTCGAACCCTGATAGATCGCGGCCGGGTACGCGGTTCCGCCGATCCCCGGCCAAATTGCCACCAGAGGTTTAAGGGAGAGTAAGGACTGTCGCAGAATTCAAGCAAAAGGTCGCATTGGTGCGGCCGAAGCCGATGCCGGTGGATCCGAGATCCCGCTCGGTTGCCCCGCAAAGGCCGTCGCATAGGACATCTTGGCTGATTCCAGCGGGTGCCTCTCCGGTGCTTTCAAAATCGCCCCGAGAAATTCCTTCTCGGCGTCCATCCGGTCGGTGCGGAAACGCCATTAAGTGTCGCATTCGAGATCGACTGGATTTCAGCCAATCAGATCGACATGGAGCAGGCGCACAGACAGCGATGTCCTGATGAGAGGACCGCCTGGCCTATTCATCGACTGCACCCCGCTCTCCGACATCAAGGTGCCGATCGGCTTCGACCATCCCAGTCCACAGTCCAATTCATGGACGGTGACGGGCCACGCAAGTCCAAAAGCAACCAGAAGGACCGCCAGTTGAACGCCGCGGGGAAAGCCGAAGAGCCATCGTCAACACGCTCCCGCCTCTACGGATCCAGCTCCGTATCCCAATATAGATAGTCCAGCCAGCTGTCGTGCAGATAGTTCGGCGGAAACAGGCGGCCGTTGCGGTGGAGTTGGTGTACGGTCGGCGCGAACGCACTCTGGCGCGGAAACATTTTTGCTTGCGCCGGGGTGAGATTGCCCTTGCGCAGATTACAGGGCGAGCACGCCGCGACCACGTTCTCCCAGGTGGTCTGGCCGCCTTTGCTGCGCGGGATGATGTGATCGAAGGTGAGGTCTTCAGGCGAGCCGCAATATTGGCAGGCGAAACGATCGCGCAGGAAGACGTTGAAACGGGTGAAGGCGGGATGGGTGGTCGGCTTGACGAAGGATTTGAGCGAAACCACGCTCGGCAATTGCATCTCTAACGTCGGACTTCGAACCGCCTGGTCGTAATGCGCGACGATGTTGACGCGGTCGAGGAACACCGCCTTGATCGCGTCCTGCCACGACCACAAAGACAGTGGGTAGTAACTCAGCGGCCGGAAGTCCGCGTTCAGCACCAACACCGGCCAACTGCCTTGCGAGACATGTGCGTTCAAGTAACGCTCCCGGCCTCCAATGTACGCTGCGAAGCAGCAAGTACTGACATACTACATGCAGCGTGACGGGATTGTGAAGCCCGTTGAGCGACTTATTCAGTCGCAAGCAATGCGGCGGCGAGGTGGCAAAAGCGCTCAAAAAGCCGCGATCCCCGGGGACCATGCAGCCGGCCCGGAACCGCCTTCACGGTGCGTTGCAGCTCTATCTTCGCTACTCCCGCACCCGCTCGAGCTTCTGCAAACATCGCGTGGCGCGCACCGCGGGCGGCATCTCCTCGTCCGGAAAGCTCGTCTTCCAGTCGGTAACACCGACTTCACCGACATAGATGGCGCCCTTCGAATCCAGGGCGATGCCGTGCGGCGCCAAAAACTTTCCGCTGGCCACGCCGGGCCCTTCCTCGCCGCCAAGCCGCGCGATGCGCCTGCCCTGCGCGTCTCGATCGATAGCCGCGGCCCGAGATTGGGCACCTTGCGGTTGACGGCCAGGCCGGGGCCGAGCTCGCCGACCACGAAGGTCGGGCTCTTAGCCCCACCGCAGCAGCACAGCGCGCAGGGGCGGTGCAAGTTGTTCCACTGCGTCTCGTATTTGCCGTCTCCATCGAACACCTGCACGCGGTGGTTCTCGCGGTCGGCGACGTAAACCCAGCCGTGGGCGTCAGTGGCAATATTGTGCACGATGTTGAACTGACCGGGATCGGTCCCCGGCTCGCCCCAGCTCCTCATCAGCTTGCCGTCGGGGGTGAACTTGTGCACGCGCGCATTGCCATAGCCGTCGGAGACGTAGATCTCGCCCTTCGGCGACAGCGCGGTGTGGGTGCAGCGGTGGAAGGGATCGCCGCTCATGAACGGCGCTGGCTTCTCGGGAATGCCGATCGTCAGCAGTACCTTGCCCTCAGTGGTGCATTTGCGCACGGTGTGGTCGCCGTCATCGGTGCAGTAGAGATTGTCCTCCGCGTCGATATGCAGGCCATGCGCGCGCGAGAACAGGCCTTCGCCCCAGCTGCGCAGGAAATTGCCTTCGCGGTCGAGCACCACCATCGGATGAGCGCCGCGGTTGAAAACGTAGATCTGGTCCTTGCTGTCGACCGCGACCGAGGCGACGTCGGTGAGTTGCCAGCTGTCCGGCAGCTTGGCGAAGTTTTCGACCACGCGGTAGCGGTGCTCGCCGCTGCCGAGAATGGCTGGCATGGGTTCCTCCTCCTGTCATTCGGGGGCGCGCGTTATCGCGAGCCCGGAATCCATCCATCCGCCAATATGCGACGCAATGGATTTTGGGCTCGCGACTTCGTTGCGCCCCGGAATGACGGCTGGATCATGTGGCACCACCTCACGCCCGCAATATCCCCTCCTCGATCGCCTTGATCTGGAGCGCGAGATATTTCGAGTTGATCCGGCACTGCGCGAGGCTGCCTGCGATGAACCAGAGACCCGGCTGCTTCGTGCGTGTGTACATGTTGCGCAGCTCGAAGCCATCGCCAAAACCCCAGACCGGCCCGACGCGGTCGGCGATGGCGTCCCCAAACAATTTGCGCACGAGATATTCCTGTGGCTTGTAGCCGGTGGAGAGGACGATGAGATCGGCCGGAATGATCGAGCCGTCCTTCATCCGTGCTCCCTCGGCGACCAAGCTCTCGATGTCGGTAAACTGCTTCAGCTTGATCGCGCCCTCGATAATCAGGTTGGAGCAGCCGACGTTGAAATAATAGCCGCCGCCGCGGGTGAGGTATTTGAATTGCCAGCCGGTGCCGGCCTCGCCGAAGTCGAGCTTGAAGCCGACGCGCCGCAGGCCGTCCAGCAGCTCCTTATCGAGCTCCTTCGACTGCTCCGTCAGCATCACATGGGTCTTCCGCGCGAGCGGTGTCGGCATCGAGGCCGCGATCAGATCGTTGTCCTCGAGCGTGCCCTCATTGTAGGTCGCGTAAGCCAGTTGCGCCGACGGCTCGATATTGGTGACAAGCGTCGGCGAGCGCTGCACCAGCGTCACCTTCGCGCCGCTGGAGTGAAGGTCCTGCGCGATGTCGTGGCCGCTATTGCCGGTGCCGATCACGATGGCGCGCTTGCCCGTCCAGCTCTCGCCGTCCTCATAGCGGCTGGAATGCAGCAGCGTGCCCTTGAAATCGGCAAGGCCCGGAATGTCGGGCATGTTGGCGATGCCGCTGACTCCGGTCGACATCACCACATGGCGCGGATGCATGGTCCGCTTGCTGCCGTCGGCGCGGCGCAGCGTCACCAACCAGCGCCCCTTCGCCTCGTCATAGACGCCGCCCTCGAGTTCGGTGCCGGTCCAGAAATTCAGCTCCATCGCCTCGACGTAAGCTTCGAACCAATTGGCGAGCTTGTCCTTTGGAATATAGACCGGCCAGGTCGGCGGGAACGGCATGTAGGGCAGGTGATTGACCTGCACCTGGTTGTGCAGGGTCAGCGCATGGTAGCGCTTGCGCCAGTTGTCGCCGATCCTCATCTCGCGATCGACGATCAACGTGTCGACATTCAACTGCTTCAACCGCGCCGCGATGGCGAGCCCGGCCTGGCCGCCGCCGACCACCAGCACGGCCGGGTCGCGATCGGCGTAGTGACGCGAGGCGTTGCGATGGTCGAGCCAGTTCGGCCCGCGGAAGTCGCGCGAATAGGCCTGGCCGCGGGGCCGTGACGTGCCGAGCTGCTCCTCGAACCCCTTGAGCTCGTCGAGGGCGGTGAGCAGCGTCCACGCCTGCAGGCGGTCGCCATTGGCAGTATCGGGAACGAGCCGCACGATGCCGCTGCCGCGTCCGATCGCCGTCTCGAAATCGAAGATCGCTTCGATGGTGTTGGTGCCGGCGCGCGTGACCCAGCGCGGCGGCGCTCGGTTTGGCGCGATCTTGAAACCGGTCGGTGCCGCCTTCGGTGCGACGATGGTCAACTCCCGTGCGATAGCATCGCGGCCTGCGAGCGTCTGCAGATTCCAGCTCAGTGCCAGCACATCGCGCCAAAAGCTGTCGGTGAGAAAGAGGCGGTCCAGCGCAGCGGGCTCGGGCCGGCCCAATGTGCGCTCGAATTCATCGAGCCAAGCCTGTGCGGAGACGGAAATATCCTTCGTCCTGTCCAGCATGCGCGACCTCGTGGCCGTCTTCGCGGCGTTTGCTCGCGAGCATGATCCGGAAAGGTGTGTAGCGGTTTTCCGAACAGATCATGCTCTGATATAGAGCTCGACGCTATACTGGATGAGCTTTCGTCGAAAGCGGTTTACCCGAGCAGCGAAAGCATGTGGCCCTGCTCGGGCGGAATACGCCCGTCAGGCCGAGAGCACGCCTTCGCGCTTCTTCACCGCGCGATAGTAGCTCCACCACAGATGCGCCGCGGCGCCGCGCAGCGGACGCCAGGGTTCGGCGAGCGGCGCCATCTGCTTCTCCGTCGGCCGCATCTTCAGGCCGAGCCCAATCTTGATCCCCTCCTGCACAGCGAGGTCCCCGGCCGGCCAGGCGTCGCCATGGCCGAGGCAAAACAGCAGGTAGACGTCGGCAGTCCAGGGCCCGATGCCGGGCAGCGAGATCAGCGTGTGATGCGCGGCGTCGGCATCCTCTTCGGCGAGCACCTCGAGGTTCAGCCGCTGCGCGCCGATCTCGCGCGCGAGGTGTTTCAGCGTCTTGATCTTGGCGGCGGACAGGCCGAGCCGCCCCAGCCGGTCGGTGCGGGCGCGCCGGACCGCCTCATGGTCGAACGGATCGAAGGCGGCGGCCAGCCGTCCCCAGATCGCCGCCGCGCTCGCCGTCGACAGCTGCTGCCCGCACACGATATGGGCAAGGCCCGCAAAACCTGGCTCGCGCCGCCGCAAGGCCGGCATGCCGGCAATTTCCAGCACGGGCTTGAGGCGCGGATCGCGCTTGATGAGCGCATGGACGGCCTCTTCGAGATCGGACTGGGATTCGAGGTGGATGGCCATTGCTTTGCTCAACTCGTCATGCGCGGGCTCGCCGTTTCTGCTACAGCTACGCCGGCCCAATGCCGTAAAGCCCGCCGAAGCCTTCGGCGTAGGCGGGACCGGCGCATCGATCTCCTCACAAGAGTCCTGGAAGATGCATTGCCGGGTCAAGCCCGGCAGTGACGAATACACCGAGAACTCATGCCACCCGTTTTCCGATTTGCCCCGAGCCCGAACGGCTTCCTGCATCTCGGCCACGCCTATTCCGCGCTGCTGAACTTCGAGCGCGCACGCGAGACCGGCGGGCGGCTGTTGCTGCGGATCGAGGACATCGACGCGACGCGCTGCCGTCCGGACTATGAGTCGGCGATCTACCACGATCTCGCCTGGCTCGGGATCTCCTGGGAGACACCGGCACGGCGGCAGTCGGAGCATCTTGCCGACTATCGCGCCGCGCTGCAAAAGCTCTCTGCGCTCGGTCTCGTCTATCCCGCCTTTGAAAGCCGCGCCGAGATCGCAAGGCTCGTCGCCGCGCGCGAGGTGGATGGGCCGTGGCCGCACGATCCCGACGGCGCGCCGCTATATCCCGGCGACGCCAAATTGCTGTCGGCCGGCGAGCGCGAGCAACTGATGACGTCCGGCGCGCCTTATGCGCTGCGGCTCGATATGGTGGCCGCCTCTCGGCGCGTCGCCGGCCTGACCTGGAACGAACTCGGCGCGGGACCGGATGGCGAGCGCGGCATCGTCCCGGCGCGACCGGAAGCCTGGGGCGACGTCATTCTCGCCCGCAAGGAGACGCCAACCAGCTACCATCTGTCCGTCGTGGTCGACGACGCCCTCCAGGGCGTCAGCGAGATCGTGCGGGGTCAGGACCTGTTTCATGCCACATCGGTGCACCGCCTGCTGCAGGTTCTGCTTGGCCTGCCGGAACCCGCTTATCGCCACCATGCTCTGATCCGCGACGGCGAGGGGCGGAAGCTGTCGAAATCGAGCCGCTCGACCGGCCTGCGGGACTTGCGCGCCGCGGGCGCCACGCCGGCTAGTATCCGCCGATCGGTGGGATTAGGTTAAGTTTCTCTGGGGGTTAGCCAAACGCCGCCGTGACTCCGGGCGTTCTGCCGTGCCATGCTTCCCCCGATAGCCCGGGGTTCGAAGGGGATCATGGCGGCGAAAACGCGCCCAGTGCGCACCACGCGGACGTCCAAGCGACCGCCTCGGAAGCGGTCCAGGGCGGGCGGCCGGTTGCGCAAGCGCAGCACCAAGGCGGTCGCGCCGGACGTGGTCCAGGCCGCGCTCGCCGCCTTTGCCCATGAGGTCCGCACCCCCCTGACCGGAATACTGGCAATCAGCGACCTGCTCGCGACCTCCGATCTTGGCGAGCGGGAGCGGCGCTGGGCCGACACCATCAAGGCCGGCGCCGAACATCTGGCGAGCCTTGCCACGCTGTTTGTGGACGCGGTCCGGACAGGAAAGCGGGCCGGGAAGGGTGGACACGCGCTCCGGCAAGACCTGTTCGACCTGCGGACGCTTGCCCGCAGCGCCGGCGATTCGCTGGCCGGCCGCGCCGCGGCCAAGGGTCTTCGGGCCCAGGTCGTTATCTCCGAGAAGTTGCCGGGGCTGGTGGTCGGCGATCCGGTCCGCCTGCGCGCTGCGCTCGAGAACCTGATCGACAATGCCGTGAAATTCACCGACCAGGGCGGCGTGGCGCTTGCGGTGGCGCCCTGGCGCCCCGTCAAGGACGAGCGCAAGGGCAAAGCAAAGGGTAAAGCAAAGGGTAAAGCAAAGGGTAAAGCAAAGGGTAAAGGTAGGGTCGGCATCGCCTTCGCCGTGTCTGACAGCGGCATCGGCCTTACCATGGCCGAGATCAAGCGGCTGTTCCGCCCGTTCACCCAGGCCAATGTCACCATTGCCTCGCGCTTCGGTGGCGCCGGCCTGGGGCTATCCTCGGTGAAGCAATTGGCGCGCGCGATGGGCGGCGACATCACGGTCGCTGCGCGGCGCGGCGGCGGCGCCACGTTCACACTGACGGTGTCGCTGGATGCGATGGTATCGGGTAAATCGCGCAAGGCGAAGGACGGTAGTGAGCCCGAGGCGATGGCCGCCCTCCGCGTGCTCAGCGTCGAGGACAATCCGTTCGGCCGCGTGGTGCTCAACACCATTTTGACCGAGCTCGGCCATCATGCCGAGTTCATCGGCCGCGGCGAGGACGCGGTGGACCGGCTCGCGCAGGGCTCCTTCGATGCGGTGTTGATGGACATGGTGCTGCCCGGAATCGACGGCGTCGAGGCCATCCGGCGGATACGCAGCATGGCGCCGCCGCTGGCGCAGATTCCGATTATCGGGGTGTCAGGTCGCGGCGAAGACGAAGCGGCGTCGCGCGAGGCCGGTGCCGACGCCTTCCTAGTCAAGCCTGTGTCCCCGCGGGCCTTAGCGACTGCGCTGCTTGAAGCGAGACGCCGTGAGGCAGTCGCGACTTGATGATCGCCGCGTTGAGCTCGCCGCCGTACACGAAAATCGCGGCGATGAAATACAGAAACACAAGCGCGATGATCACCGAGGCCAGCCCAGCATACATCGTCACATAGTTGTTGGCGAAGCGCGCGAGATATTGGCCGAACACGATGCTCGAGATCAGCGACGCCACGATGGTGAAGACGATGCCGGGCAGGATCTGGAGAAAACTGCGGCGTCCCGCCGGCAGCCAGGCGTGCAGGATGAGCAGCGCCACCACCAGCGCGCTGATGGAGATGCCGTAGCGCAGCCAGGTGAGAATGCTTTCGTTTGACTCGACGAACAAGGGAATGTGGCGCCGTGCCGCTTCGATGATCAGCGGACCGAGCACGATCAGGAACGCCATGGCGAGTGCAGTGAAGGCGGCAATCAACGTGTAGGCAATCGATTCCAGCCGCAGCCAGTACCAGCGCCGCATCTCCACCACCGCATAGGCGCGGTTGAGCGCGACGCGGAGCGCCTCGACGCCGTTGGAGGCGAAATAGACCGACAGCGCTGCGCCGATCGTCAGAATACCGGTGCGGGTCGTGGTCAGCACGTCGTGGACCTCGCCGGAAATCGAGTCGGCGACCTGCTTTGGCCAGACCTGGAGCATCAGGCTGGCGGCCTGGTCGGCGAGTTCCTTGGAGCCGAAGAAGCCGGCGAGCGAGGTCAGCACGATCAGGAACGGGAACAGCGCCATCAGCGTCGACAATGCGATGTGACTCGCGATCGCCCAGCCGTCGTCGGCGAGGAACGTGTAGAAGGCGTCCATCACGACGACGTAGATGTAGCGGATCGCTTTCACGTGCCACCCGTATTGGCTGTCGACCTTCGCCTACGCGCGCGGCGTCGTTCGCCTCGCCCCGCCTGCGGGGAAAGGTCGACGCCCTCGGCAGCGCAACTGCGGGCCAGAGCGCGGCGGGTGAGGGGGAGCCTTCGCGGGGACGGTGAGAGTTGGATTCGCGGAGAGCCCGCCTCACCCGGATTCGATCTGCGATCGAATTCGACCTTTCCCCGCAAGCGGGGAGCGGCGAAGGGCGGCTGCATCGAATCCAAGATCATCCAGCTAGCTTCTGATATTATTGGGTTAAAAGCCAGATCGGCGATGCCATGGCGGACCGGCGCGCACGGTGTTATCTACCCTCGGATGGCATCTATCTTGAGTACTTTCATCCTGCCGATCGCGGTCGGCGCCGTGGCTCTCGTGCTGCTGCTCGGTCTCGTCAACATGATGCGCGGCGGCTCGCCCAACACCTCGCAGAAGCTGATGCGCTGGCGCGTGCTGCTTCAGTTTGTGGCGATCATCATTGCCATGCTCGCAGTCTGGGCCATGGGGCGCTAAATGGTCACGTTGAATCGCATCTATACGAAAACCGGTGACGACGGCACGACAGCGCTCGGCTCGGGCGAGCGTCGTCCGAAATACGATCTGCGCATCGAGGCCTATGGCACCGTGGACGAGACCAATGCCGCGATCGGCGTGGTGCGGCTCCACACCTCGGATATGCCCGAGCTCGACGCGATGCTCGGCCGCATCCAGAACGATTTGTTCGATCTCGGCGCCGACCTTGCGGTGCCCGAGCGTGAAGGCAAAGCGGAGCGGCTGCGGGTGGTGGCGAGCCAGGTCGAGCGGCTCGAGCGCGACATCGACGCACTCAATGACAAGCTCGCGCCGCTGACTTCCTTCGTGCTGCCGGGCGGCACGCCGGCCGCGGCTCATCTCCATGTTGCCCGCACAATATGCCGCAGGGCGGAACGAGTGATGGTAGAGCTGGCGGCCCGGCCCAGCGAACCGGTGAGCGCGGCTGGCATCCAATATATGAACCGATTGTCGGACTTCCTGTTCGTGGCCAGCCGAGCCGCTAATGGGGACGGTGCCGGCGACGTACTCTGGGTTCCCGGCCAGAACCGCTGACCCATTTGGGCGGAGCGTTTCTAAGGTCTAAAATTTGGCCCTTCGCGCGTTGACCGGGCCTGATCAGGCCTTTAGGTTCCGCGCCAGTTGATAACCCCTTCCCAAATTGAGTGAAAGAGGATCGATGAAGGTCTTAGTGCCGGTAAAGCGGGTGGTCGATTACAACGTCAAGGTCCGCGTCAAGGGCGATGGATCGGGCGTTGAACTCGCCAACGTCAAAATGTCCATGAACCCGTTCGATGAAATCGCGGTCGAGGAAGCGCTGCGCCTGAAGGAAGGCGGCAAAGCGACCGAGATCGTGGTGGTCTCGATCGGACCCGCACAGGCGTCGGAGACGATCCGCACCGGCCTCGCCATGGGCGCCGACCGCGGCATCCTGGTGAAGGTCGATGGCAACGTCGAGCCGCTCGCGGTGGCCAAGATTCTGAAGAGGGTTGCCGAAGAAGAGCAGCCGGGCCTGATCATCCTCGGCAAGCAGGCAATCGACGACGACTCCAATCAGACCGGCCAGATGCTGGCCGCGCTGCTCGGCTGGTCGCAGGCGACCTTCGCCTCCAAGCTCGAGGTCGAAGGTTCTGAGTTCAAGGTCACGCGCGAAGTCGATGGCGGCCTCCAGACCGTGAAGCTGAAGGGACCGGCGATCGTCACCACCGATCTGCGTCTCAACGAGCCGCGCTATGCCTCGCTGCCCAACATCATGAAGGCCAAGAAGAAGCCGATCGCGGAAAAGACCGTCGCCGATTACGGCGTCGACGTCGCTGCGCGCCTCGAGATTCTCAAGACGACGGAGCCGGCGGGCCGCAAGGCAGGCGTCAAGGTCAAGGACGTCGCCGAGCTGGTGTCGAAACTCAAGAACGAAGCCGGGGTGCTCTGATGACGACGCTTCTGATTGCCGAACACGACAATGCGTCGTTGAAGGATGCGACCAACAAGGCGCTCACTGCGGCTGCCGCGCTCGGCGCGGAGGTCGAGGTGCTGGTGGCCGGCCTGAACGCCAAGGCCGCGGCGGATGCCGCCGCCAAGCTTGCCGGCGTCAAGAAGGTGCTGCTCGCCGATGGCGAGCTCTACGCGCACGATCTCGCCGAGCCGCTGGCCGCGCTGGTCGTGTCGCTGGCGTCCAGCTATGACGCGATCGTCGCGCCCGCGACCTCGCGCTTCAAGAACGTGATGCCGCGTGTAGCAGCCCTGCTCGACGTCATGCAGGTCTCGGAGATCATCAAGGTGGTCGCCCCCGATACCTTCGAGCGCCCGATCTATGCCGGCAACGCCATCCAGACGGTGAAGTCGAAGGACGCCAAGAAGGTCATCACGGTGCGCACCTCTACCTTTGCCGCAGCAGGCGAGGGCGGCAGTGCGCCCGTCGAGAACGTCGCGGCGGCCGCCGATCCGGGCCTGTCGACGTTCGTCGGCGAGGAAGTCGCCAAGAGCGACCGTCCGGAACTGACCTCGGCCAAGATCATCGTGTCTGGTGGCCGCGCCATGCAGAGCCGCGAGAATTTCGCAAAGTACATCGAGCCGCTCGCCGACAAGCTGGGCGCCGGCGTCGGTGCCTCGCGCGCGGCGGTCGACGCGGGCTATGCGCCGAACGACTGGCAGGTCGGCCAAACCGGCAAGGTCGTGGCTCCCGAGCTCTATGTCGCGGTGGGCATTTCCGGCGCGATCCAGCATCTGGCCGGCATGAAGGACTCCAAGGTGATCGTCGCGATCAACAAGGACGAGGACGCGCCGATCTTCCAGGTCGCCGATTACGGCCTGGTGGCGGACCTCTACCAAGCGGTTCCGGAGCTGACGGCCGAACTCGGCAAGCTCGGCAAGTAAAACGGGCTAAAAACACCGGCCGGAGCTATAAACTCCGGCCGGTGTTGCTTTTCTGAGGCGTATTCTTTGGCGTGGGGCACGCCTTCGAGGCGATCCAATCTAGGTTTCGAGCCAGGGTTCTGATTAAATCGGATCTCCCGGCTCGAGGGGATAGGCAGGGCGCGCTCGTCGCGCGCCGTTCCGGTGGATGACATGATGGCGGCAGTGATCAAGAAGGTCGGCGTGATCGGCGCGGGTCAGATGGGCAACGGCATTGCGCATGTTGCGGCGCTGGCCGGCTTCGACGTGGTGCTCAATGACGTCTCGGCCGACCGCCTCAAGTCGGGCATGGCCACCATCAACGGCAATCTGGCGCGACAGGTCTCCAAAAAGGCCGTCACCGAAGACGACAAGGCCAAGGCGCTCGCGCGCATCAAGCTTGCCGAGAAGCTGGACGACCTCGCCGACTGCGACCTCGTGATCGAGACCGCGGTCGAGAAGGAAGAGGTCAAGCGCAAGATCTTCCACGAACTGTGCGCGGTGTTGAAGCCGGAGGCGATCGTCGCCTCCGACACGTCGTCGATCTCGATCACGCGGCTCGCCGCCGCCACCGACCGGCCGGAGCGCTTCATCGGCATTCACTTCATGAATCCGGTGCCGCTGATGGAGCTGGTCGAGCTGATCCGCGGCATCGCCACCGATGATGCGACCTTCGAGGCATCCAAGGAATTCGTCGCCAGGCTCGGCAAGCAGGTCGCAGTCTCCGAGGATTTCCCGGCCTTTATTGTCAACCGCATCCTGCTGCCGATGATCAACGAGGCGATCTACACGCTGTACGAAGGCGTCGGCAATGTCGAGGCGATCGATGCCGCGATGAAGTTAGGGGCCCATCATCCCATGGGCCCGCTAGAGCTCGCCGATTTCATCGGCCTCGACACCTGCCTCTCCATCATGCAGGTGCTGCATGAGGGGCTGGCCGACTCCAAGTACCGCCCGTGCCCGCTGCTGGTGAAATACGTCGAAGCCGGCTGGCTCGGCCGCAAGACCCAGCGCGGCTTCTACGACTATCGCGGCGCCAAGCCGGTGCCGACGCGGTAAGGTACTCTCGTGCCCCGGGCGCAGCGCGGAGCGCTGCCGAGCCAGGACACGGAAACTCGCTCACCTCTCATTAACCCCTCACGCCTAGGTTAGGGCCGTACGAGGGTTCGCGTAATGGACATGATGGCAATGGTCAGCACCATGCTGGCCGCTCAGCAAGGCGCGCTGCAATCGAATATCGCGGCGACGCTGACCAAGCAGAACATGGACATGGAGAAATCCACCGTCCTGACGCTGATGGGCGCCGGCCAGCCTTCGCTCGCCAATGTAGGCCCCGGCGTCGGCGGCAATCTCAACGTCACGGCCTAAATTCTCTAAAGCGACGCGGCAGCTTTGCCCGTCGCCGCCCGGATCAGCTTGAGCGCGTCCTCGCTCGCCCACTCCGCCGGCCCCGCAATCGTCGCGATCTCGCAGCCTTGCGGGTCGACCAGCACCGATGTCGGCATCCCCAAGGCCCGGCCTACAGCTTTAAGATCCTGAAAAACCTTGGCTTTCTGATCGCTGAAATAGCCGAGCCGGGTCAGATTGGCCTCTCTCAGGAAGGTCTTGGGCTTCTCGGGATCGCGGGTGTCGATGTTGATCGCCACCACCTCGAAATTCGGGCCCGACAGCTTGCCCTGGAGCTCATCCAGCGCCGGCATCTCCTTGCGGCAGGGCACGCACCAGGTGGCCCACAGGTTCACCAGCAGCGTCTTGCCGCGGAAATCAGACAGCTTCTTCGGCTTGCCGTCGGCGTCCTCGAAGACGAGGTCTGGCAGCTTGAAGGGGACGCTCGCCATGGTCAGCGCCGCCACCTCGCCATGGGCGAGCGGGGCGATCTTCTGCGCGGTCGCCACCGCGGACCGGCAGACCGGATCGCCTGACGGCGCCCGGCTCAGGCCCAGCCCGTACAGCGCGGCGAAGCCCGCCAGACCCCCGATCGCCACAATGGCGATGACGAGGGGGATTCGGCGCGTGGCGGAGGGCGTCTTGTCGAGCATATCGTTTGTCATCCGGTCGCAGATGTGGCTATCAGGGGCCTCTTAATACGGCTGGCCGCGGCCAGCAAACGTGACTAGCGACAGGCAAGGCGTGAGCAGGGGATCATGAGCAACAAGATGTGGGGCGGCCGGTTCTCGGAACGTCCCGATGAGATCATGGAGGAGATCAACGTTTCTATCGACGTCGATCGTCACCTGTTCGCCCAGGACATTGCCGCGTCCAAGGCCCACGCCGCGATGCTCGCCAGCCAGGGCATCATCACCGCCTCTGATGCGAAAAATATCGGCAAGGGTCTAGACACGATTTTGTCAGAGATCGGCAAGGGCGGCTTCGCGTTCAAGCGCGCGCTCGAGGACATTCACATGAATGTCGAGAGCCGGCTGTCCGAGCTGATCGGCCCCGCCGCCGGAAGGCTGCACACGGCGCGCTCGCGCAACGACCAGGTCGCGACCGATTTTCGCCTGTTCGTCCGCGACGTCATCGACGAGACCGATGCTGCGCTGGCCGCGTTCCAGCAGGCGCTGGTGGAGCGCGCGCTGGAGCACGCCGCGACCGTGATGCCCGGCTTCACGCATCTGCAGACTGCGCAGCCCGTCACTTTCGGCCACCACCTGCTTGCCTATGTCGAGATGGCCGCGCGCGACCGCGGCCGCTTTCAGGACGCGCGCAAGCGGCTCAATGAATCGCCTCTGGGCGCGGCCGCCCTGGCCGGCACCTCGTTCCCGATCGACCGCCACGCCACCGCGAAGGCGCTCCTCTTCGACCGGCCGATGGCGAACTCGCTCGATGCGGTGTCCGATCGCGACTTCGTGCTGGAGACGCTGTCGGCAGCCTCGATCTGCGCCGTGCACATGTCGCGCTTTGCCGAAGAGATCGTGATCTGGACCTCGCCGCTGGTTGGCCTCATCCGCCTCAGCGATAAATTCACGACCGGCTCCTCGATCATGCCGCAGAAGCGCAACCCGGATGCCGCCGAGCTCGTGCGCGCCAAGACCGGCCGCGTGATCGGCGCGCTCAACGGTCTTCTGATCGTGATGAAGGGCCTGCCGCTCGCCTATCAAAAGGACATGCAGGAGGACAAGCAGGGCGCGATGGAAGGTTTTGCCGCGTTGTCGCTGGCGATCCGCGCGATGACCGGCATGGTCCGCGACCTCGCGCCCGACGAAGCGAGGATGAAGGCGGCCGCGGGCGAGGGTTACGCCACCGCGACCGATCTCGCCGACTGGTTGGTGCGGACGCTGAAGATGCCGTTCCGCGAGGCCCACCACGTCACCGGCCGGATCGTGGCCAAGGCCGCCGAAGGCGGCGTCGCGCTGCACGAGCTGCCGCTGAAGGAGATGCAGGCGATCGAGCCCAAGATCACCAAAGACGTGCTCGGCGTGCTCTCGGTCGAATCGTCGGTGAAGAGCCGGACCAGCTTTGGCGGCACCGCGCCGAAGAACGTGGCGTCGCAGGCCAAGGCTTGGGCGAAGCGGCTGGAAAAGCAGCGAAAAGCGGGCTAATGGCAAAATTTGGCTTGTTTTTCATGGTCATGCGGGCTCTCGCCAGAGCGCACCAATCTCTGTATGGTGCGCGCCGCGTAGTGGGGATTTCGTCGTGACGTCAAAGTTTCGCCCGGCCGGCTCGGGGTGGGCCATCATTGTCCTTAGTCTGACGGCGCTGGCGCTCGCCGGCTGCGGACGCAAGGGTCCGCTGGATCTGCCGCCGACCGCCTCCAATGCGCCCACGGCCAACGGTGCGGCGCCGACCGACACCGAGACCGAAGCCCAGGGGACGCCGAGCGTGTTCAATCCCACCTACGGTGTGGACGCCGCGCCCGCGGCGGCCAAGGGCAGGAAGAAATCGTTTATTCTCGACCCGCTCCTGGACGAACCTCCCGGCCGGAAATAAGCCGGGACAACCGAGCCTGCGCCATGAACCATTTCGACTATCGCAACGGCGTGCTGCACGCCGAGGCGGTGAACCTGTCCGAGCTGGCCGCAACCGTCGGCACGCCCTTCTATTGCTATTCGACCGCGACGCTGGAGCGGCACTACCGCGTCTTCACGGAGGCCTTCGCCGGCGAGAAGGTGCTGGTCTGCTACGCCATGAAGGCGAACTCCAACCAGTCGGTGCTGCGCACGCTGGCCAAGTTAGGCGCCGGCGCCGACGTCGTCTCGGGCGGCGAGTTGAAGCGTGCGCTGGCCGCGGGCATCCCCCCAGCTAAGATCCTGTTCTCGGGCGTTGGCAAGACGGAAACCGAATTGCGCGCTGCGCTTGCCGCCGACATCCTCTGTCTCAACGTCGAATCCGAGCCCGAGCTCGAGCTCTTGTCGCGACTTGCGACCGAGATGGGCAAGACCGCGCGCATCTCCGTGCGCGTCAACCCCGACGTCGATGCCGGCACGCATGCAAAAATCTCCACCGGTAGGTCCGAGAACAAGTTCGGCATTCCGATCGCTCATGCCCGCGAGGTCTATGCCCGCGCCGCAAGACTCCCGGGCATCGAGGTGACTGGCACCGACGTGCATATCGGCAGCCAGATCACCGACCTCTCCAAGATGGAGACCGCGTTCCGGATCCTCTCCGAGTTCGTGCAGACGCTGCGCGCCGACGGCCACAACATCTCGCATGTCGATTTCGGCGGCGGCCTCGGCATTCCCTATTACATGGATCGCGAGGCGCCGCCGGCACCCGACGCGTACGCCGCCATGGTCAAGCGCGTCAGCCACAATCTCGGCTGCACGCTGATGTTCGAGCCGGGGCGCATGATCGTCGGCAATGCCGGCATCCTGGTCACGAAGGTCATCTACGTGAAGCATGGCGACGGCAAGAATTTCGTCATCATCGACGCTGCCATGAACGATTTGATCCGCCCGACGCTGTACGAGGCGCATCACGACATCCTGCCGGTGACGCAGCCCGCCAAGGACGCGGCCACCATCACGGCCGACGTCGTCGGCCCGGTCTGCGAGACCGGCGACTATCTCGCCCTCGACCGCACGCTGCCGACGCCAAAGGCGGGCGATCTGCTCGCCATCATGACCGCCGGCGCCTATGGCGCGGTGCAGGCGGGCACCTACAACACGCGGCCGCTGGTGCCGGAGGTGCTGGTGAAGGGCGAGCAATACGCCGTGGTGCGCCCGCGCATCGAGGTCGAACAGCTGATCGCGATGGATACGCCGGCGCCTTGGCTGTGACAGCACGACGGCGGGCCGCCACAAATTCAGTGTCGTCGTGCGACAGCCAGGATCCATAATCCCCGAGGGCGTGTCGCGCGAAGCTGCTAACGACGAATCTTCGCCAGACCTCTCCCTCGAGTGGCGGGTGCTGCATCTGCACTTCGCTACTTCCCCGTCAACTCGCCCTTCGCTCCAACCACAACCCCCGCCTTCCTCTCGATCGGCTTGATTGCCGCGGTGAAGTCGGACTCGGCGCCTTCCGCGCTGATCACCGTCTCCCACAACCGTCCTACGGCATCAGCGACTTCCATCGACAGCCCGAGCTGCTTCATCTCCTCCAGCGCCAGCCGCACGTCCTTCACCATCAATCCCGTGGCGAAACCGAAGTCGAAGGTGCGCGGCAGAACCGAACGCGGAAACTTGTCGCGGCTCGCCGTGTTCATGCCCGAGCCCGCATTGATGACGTCGATCATCACGGCGGGATCGAGCCCGGCCTTGACACCCATCACGACGGCTTCCGACGTTGCCACGATGGCCGTGGCCGACAGGAAATTGTTGGCGAGCTTCATGGTCTGCGCTGCGCCCGGCTTCTCGCCGATGAAGAACACCTTTCCGATCACGTCGAGCGCCGGCTTGAGCAGCTCGAACTCGGCTTTCGGGCCGGAGACCATCACCGCCAGCGTGCCTTTCTCGGCGCCGCCGACCCCGCCGGACACGGGGCAGTCGACCTGCACGATGTTGCGTTTGGCGAGCAGGCCGTGAATCTTCGAAGCCATTTGCGAGCCGACCGTCGACAGATCGACGAAGCGTTTCGCGCGCCTGCCCTCGATCACGCCGTTTGCGCCCGTCGCGACCTCGAGCGAGGCCTGCAGCGATGGCAGGCTCGCCATCACCGTCTCGACCTGGTCGGCGACATCCTTGGGTGATGTCGCAGCCGTCGCGCCGCGTGCCATCAGCCTGTCGACGACCTCCTTGCGCGTGTCGAACACGACGAGCTGGTGTCCGGCCTCAATCAGCCGTCGCGCCATCGGGAAACCCATGTTTCCGAGCCCGATGAATCCGATGTCCATGCTGTTTCCTTGGGTTTGTTATTCGTTGTCGTGAAAGATGCGCACTCCACCCTCGGAGTCGTCCCGGACAAGCGCGGCTCAAGCGCGCGCCGATCGAGATTTGCGCTGACGCTTGTCCGGGATGACGGCGGCGGTGGCTCGCCCTCACGCCTTCCCATCGATCTCCGCAAACACCTCGCGCGCGATGCGGAAGCTGTCGACGGCGGCCGGCATGCCGCCATAGATCGCGACCTGCATCAGGATCTCGCGGATCTCCTCCCGGGTGACGCCGTTGGTCAGTGCGCCCTTCAGATGCGCGCGGAGCTCGTGCTGGCGGTTGAGGATCGCGATCATCGCGATGTTGAGCATGCTGCGGGTCTTGCGCGGCAGTTCCTCGCGGCCCCACACCGCGCCCCAGCAATATTCGTTGAGCATCTCCTGGAACGGACGGTTGAAATCGTCGACGTTCGTCAGGGCGTTGTTGACATAGGCCTCGCCCAGCACTGCTTTGCGGACTTCCAGGCCCTTGTCGTGCATCTTCTTGTCCATGGCGTTTCCTTCGTTTTCCTCGGAATGGCGTCGCGGAAATTACGGGGTTGCGCCGGGCCAGTCACGTCCTCGTGTTATGCGGGAAAAGGGGTGTCTCCCGTGCCGGAATGGATGCCTCAGTGCTGCCGTTGTGGTAGGCTTCGCTCTACCGGGCAACCTGGAGAGCTGATTGAACGGCGTCACCCCCGACCCGTCAGACCCGATCCGCGAGGGCGACGCTCTGTCGCGGCTGAAGCTGGCGCAGGCCCTCGATCGGGCGACCTATGCCATCGCGTGGGAGCGTGCTTGGCCGAATTTGGCGCGGCTTTTGACTGTCGCCGGCCTTTTCCTGGTGGTGTCCTGGGCCGGCCTTTGGCTGTCCTTGCCGTTTGTCGCCCGCGCGATCGGTCTCGTCATCTTCGCCGGCATCGCGATTGCTGCCCTGTTCCCGTTGATTCGCTTTCGCTGGCCAGGCCGTGATGAGGCGCTGAGCCGGCTCGACCGTGGCTCCGGCATCCGTCACCGCCCGGCCACCACGCTCACGGACACGCTGAGCTCACAAGACCCGGTTGCCAAGGCGCTGTGGCAGGCGCAACGCGAGCGCACGCTGGCCTCGCTCAAGCGCATCCGCGCCGGTCTGCCGCATCCGCGGCTCGCGTTTCACGATCCTTGGGCGCTGCGTGCACTCGTCATGGTGATGCTGGTTGCGACCTTCTTCGCCGCCGGCGACGAGCGCGCGATGCGGCTCCGGGCCGCCTTTGACTGGAATGGCGTGCTGGCCCCGACCAATGTTCGCGTCGACGCTTGGGTGACGCCCCCGCTTTACACCGGCAAGCCGCCGGTCATCCTGTCGGCCGCCAACAAGGAAGCCGCGGCATTGCCGGCCAGCGGACCGCTTGCCGTCCCCGCCGGCTCGACCCTGATCGTGCGCTCCTCCGGCGGCAGCCTCGATGTCGCGGTCTCCGGCGGCCTCAAGGAGGTCGCCCCGGTGGAAGCCGCGCCCAAGGGCACCAACGAAAAGCACTTTGCCATCGCCGCCGACGGCACCGCGCATGTCCGCGCGCCCTCCGGCCAGCCGCAATGGACCTTCACGGCGACACCGGACCGTCCCCCGACAATCGCGCTCGCCAAGGACCCCGAGCGGCAGGCACGCGGCGCGCTCCAGCTCTCCTACAAGATCGAGGACGATTACGGCGTCACCGGTGCCGACGCGCACATTGCGCTGCGCCCCGCCGACGCCAAGGATGCCGGCAAGTATGGCGCCAAAGATACCGCCAAGGATAACAAGGACAACAGCAAGGACGCCGACGGCAAAGGCGCGGCGCGGCCGCTGTTCCAGCCGCCGCAATTCCCGCTCGTGCTGCCGAACGCGCGCACCCGTAACGGCGTCGGCCAGACGGTGAAGGACCTCAGCGAGGATCCCTATGCCGGCGCCGAGGTCACGCTGACGCTCACCGCCAAGGACGAGGCCGGCAACGAGGCGCGAAGCGAGCCCTTCAACATGCGCCTGCCCGAACGGCTGTTCACGAACTCGCTCGCGCGCGCGCTGATCGAGCAGCGCCGCATCCTCGCGCTCGACGCCAACAGGAATTCCGACGTCTACACCGCGCTCGACGCGCTGATGATCGCGCCCGAATTGTTCACGCCGGATGCCGGCTGCTATCTCGGCCTGCGCAGCCTGGCGTCCCAGCTCGAGGCGGCCCGCACCGACGAGGCGCTGCGCGAGGTGGTGGCGAGCATGTGGGCGTTCGCGGTCACCATCGAGGACGACGGCGTCGCCGGCAGCGTCAACGCGGCGCTGCGTTCGGCGCAGGACGCGCTCAAGGCGGCGCTGGAACGCGGCGCCAGCGAGGACGAGATCAGGGTGCTGACGCAAAAGCTCCGCGAGGCCATGGCCGGCAAGGTACGCGACCTCGCCCGGCGCGCCGAGCAAAATCCGCTCGGAGCGCGGCAGCCGTTCCCCGCGGAGGTCCAGCTCATCCTCGACAAGGCGATCGAGCTGCGACAGAAGACCCAGCATGCGACGCCCGAGCAGCTCGAAGAGCTGGCGCAGCAGCAGGACACATTGCGCGAGCAGCTTCAGGCCTATCGGAAGTCGGCAAGCAGCCGTGCCAACAAGACGGGGGACGACAAGACCAACCAGTTTACGCGGGACCGGAAATGCGGAAGCTAGCACGCGTGCCAGTCTTAAAGGCGATGTCGATCGCATGTGTCGCCCTGCTGCTCTGCGGCGTCTCGCCGGTCGCTGCCCAGCTGGATCAGGATCCTGACGCGCTGCTCGACAGCGCCGAAAAGGCGATGCAGGAGTCCGGCGACAGCCTCAGGCAGAAGGAATCCGGCAAGAGCCTGAGCAATCAGTCTGACGCCATCCAGAAGCTGGAGGAGTACAAGCGGGCGACGGAACGCAGCCAATCCTCCAGCCGCGATCGCAATGTCATCACGCAGCGCGATCTGGACGACCTCCTGAGGCAGATCGAGAAGGCGGCGCGCGAAGGCAACCGCGAGGCGGCCCAGCGCATGCTCGAGCAGCTCGCGCAGATCATGGAAAATCTCCAGATGGCGCAGCCCGGGCAATCCGGCGACAGCGACATGGAGCAGGCGCTCAACGAGCTCAGCGACATGATCCGCAAGCAGCAGCAATTGCGCGACAAGACGTTCAAGCAGGGCCAGGACTCCCGGCGCGACCGCTCGCGCGGCAAGCAGCAGGGCGACCAGTCGATGTCGGACCTCCAGCAGGACCAGCAGGCGCTGCGCGACCGTCTGAAGAAGTTGCAGGACGAACTCGCCAAGCGCGGCCTCGCGCAGAAGGGACAAAAAGGTCAGAGTCAGAAAGGGCAGAAGGGTCAGCAGGGCGACCAGGGCCAGCCCGGCCAGAATGGCGATCAGGACGGCGACCAGGGCGACGAAGACAGCAGTCTGGACGACGCCGACGGGGCCATGGGCGATGCCGGGTCGAAACTCGGCGAGGGCAACGCCGACGGCGCCGTGGATTCGCAGGGCAAGGCCCTCGATGCCTTGCGCAAGGGCGCGCAGAAGATGGCCGAGGCCATGCAGCAGGGCGACGGCGACGGGCAGGGCGATGGTCCCGGCAATCGGGCCGGCCGTCAGCAGAGCGGCGCCAATCAGACCGATCCGCTGGGCCGTCCGCTTCACGGCCGCGATCTCAGCGACGACTACACCGTCAAGATCCCCGGCGAGATCGACGCCCAGCGTGTCCGCCGCATCCTCGAAGAGCTCCGCCGCCGCTTAGGCGATACCTCGCGCCCGCAGATCGAGCTCGACTATATCGAGCGCCTGCTCAAGGATTTTTGACCTCACACTCGATGTCATCGCCCGCCTTGTGCGCTTGCGCACTGGGGCGGGCCATCCAGTATTCCGACACAATTGTGATCCGAACGATAGGCGACAGCGTACTGGATGCCCCGCCTTCGCGGAGCATGACAGCGGTATGCTTGGCTAATGCCGCCCGCTACCCCTTCCTCGCCGCCAGCGCATCCGCCACGGCGGTGCGGATGTCGGCGACCGAGAACGGTTTTGTCACGACGTCATGCACCAGCGCATTGAGGTTCGAGGCGCGCTCGCGCTGGTCGGCAAATCCGGTCATCAAGAGAATGGTCAGGTCGGGGAAATCGCGCGCGGCGGAGAGGGCGAGCGCGATGCCGTCCATGACGGGCATCTGGATGTCGGTAAGCAGCAGGTCGAACGCCCCGTCCTCGCGGGTCAGGATCTCCAGCGCCTCGGCGCCGTCTTGCGCGGTGACGGTCTCGTGGCCGTCGATGGCGATGGCGCGCGCCACCAGCGTGCGCATCGAATCCTCGTCGTCGGCGATCAGGATTTTCGGCATCAGACAAACCTCGGGACCAACTCCCGCGCGGATCTTGTGAGGCTGATTATACGCTGCCGCCGGCAATGTCGCGCCGGTTGAAGAAGCGAACGTCGATATTGCGGCCTTCCGGCGGCGGCGAGGCCAGGCGCGAGCGGAAGAAGGCGCGCTCGCCGGGCCGCAGCACGGTCTGCTCCAGCACCGTGTTCCAGGCGTAGATCTCCGCTCCTTGCGCGTCGCGCACGGCGAAGCGCAGGCGCGGGATGTCGAGCGGCTTCTTGCCCTCGCCGACGATCACGCCCTCGATCACCAGCACCTGCTTACCGTCCACGGTCTCGCTGGATAGTTTGACGTCCTTGAAGGCCAACCCTCTCAGATTAACCTCGAGCCCCACCATCTTGTAGAACGCCGCCGTCTGCGGCAGCAGCCGCACCATGTCGCCGCGCCAGATCACCAGTGCCAGCACCAGCGCGCCCATGGCGGCGCAGCCGGTCGGCAGGCCGAAATGGGATTTTCGCGGCGCCGCGGTGGCGGCCGGGCGACTGACCCGCGCGCCGCGGCGACGGAACAGGCCGCGGAACCAGGACTGGTGCTGCGCGCCGGCGACGTCCTCCTCGACGGCCCGGGCCGCCGCCGACCACTCGTCCTCGATCTCCTTGGTGTCCTCGGTCGGCCAGTCGCTGGCGATCGAGGGGCTTTCGACAACCGGAGTGTCGGGGGTGCTATCGTCCTTGGCGTATGAGTTCCACTGCGCGGCGAGGTCGGCCTGGTCCTCGGCCTGGCTTGCCGCAGCCATGGCCGGGATGGACGCCTCCTCGATCGCATCCTCGGCATGGGCGACCCAGGTCTCCTTGCAACGGGAGCAGCGCACTGTCCGGCCGTTCGCACCCAGGCTCGCAGGCTTGATGGCGTAGGATGTCGTACAATGAGGGCAGACGATATGCATGGACGAGCCTTGATGCATGGACTGGTCTTGACGATGTCACGGTCGCGGAGAACCGGGTTGCTCTTATGCTACCGGGCGAGCGTTAACGAACCGGAAACCATAACGGTCGCAAAACCCGTTAGTCGCGTTTGGCGGGGTGCAGCCGTGTGGCCCGCGCCCCTTCTCGAACGGAGCTGAGCTTGGTTCGGTTCGAAAATGTCGGATTGCGTTACGGTCTGGGGCCGGAGGTTCTGCGCGACCTCAACTTCCAGATCCCGGCGCATTCCTTCCAGTTCCTCACCGGACCGTCCGGCGCCGGCAAGACCTCGCTGTTGCGCCTGTTGTTCCTGTCGCATCGGCCGACGCGGGGCCTCGTCAATCTGTTCGGCCAGGACATCTCGCGGCTCGGCAAGGACGAGATCGCCGACCTGCGCAAGCGCATCGGCATCGTGCTCCAGGATTTCCGCCTGCTCGACCACATGACGACCTATGAAAACGTCGCGCTGCCATTCCGCGTCATGGGGCGTAGCGAGTCGAGCTATCGCAAGGAGGTCATCGATCTTCTGCGCTGGGTCGGCCTCGGCGATCGCATGGATGCGCTGCCGCCGATCCTGTCCGGCGGCGAAAAGCAGCGCGCGGCGATCGCCCGCGCCGTGATCTCGCGCCCGCAGCTGCTGCTCGCGGACGAGCCGACCGGCAGCGTCGACCCGACGCTCGGCCGCCGCCTGCTGCGGCTGTTCATCGAGCTCAACAAATCAGGCACGGCCGTCATTATCGCGACCCATGACATCGGCCTGATGGACCAGTACGAGGCGCGGCGCCTGGTGCTGCATCAGGGACGGCTGCACGTCTATGAGTAGGACCGACGAGCGCGGCGTGCTGGTTGACCTCGGGCAGGAGCGTCCGCAGCTTCCGGCCCAGGCGCGCAACATGTCGCCGATCGTGCCGCGTGCCTCGATCCACGGCCGCGCGCTGGTCGCCGTCGTCGCCATCATGACCTTCCTCGCCTCGATGACGACCGGCACGGTGCTGCTGGTCAGCGCTTCCGCCGCCGAATGGCAGTCGGAGGTCGCGAGCGAAATCACCATCCAGGTCCGTCCGCAGGCTGGCCGCGATCTCGAACGCGATACCGCGGCGGTGACGGAGGCGATGCGCGCGCAAGCCGGCATCGTCGAGGTCAAGCCGTTCAGCAAGGACGAAAGCGGCAAGCTGCTCGAGCCCTGGCTCGGCACCGGCCTGTCGATGGACGATCTGCCGGTGCCGCGCATGATCATCGCGCGCGTGCAGCCGGGCACGCCGCTCGATCTCGGCGTCCTGCGCGCGCGGGTCACCCAGGTGGCGCCGAGCGCGAGTGTCGACGATCATCGCGCCTGGATCGAGCGCATGCGCTCGATGACCAACGCCACCGTGCTCGCCGGCATCGGCATTCTCGCCCTCGTCATCATCGCCACCATCATCTCGGTTTCGTTCGCGACCCGCGGCGCCATGGCGGCGAACCGCCCGATCGTCGAGGTCCTGCATTTCGTCGGCGCCGGCGACCGTTACATCGCCAACCGCTTCCTGCGCCACTTCCTCAGGCTGGGCCTGGAGGGCGGCGTGATCGGGGGCGGCGCCGCCATGCTGGTGTTCGGCTTCTCCGAGTCGATCGCCGGCTGGTTCTCCGGCACCCCTGTCGGCGATCAGTTCGCCGCGCTGCTCGGCACCTTCTCGCTGCGGCCATCCGGCTACATCGTGCTCGCGGTCCAGGCGGTGCTGATCGGCGCCATCACCGCGGTCGCCTCCCGCCAGACGCTGTTCGCGACGCTGAATGATATCGATTGAGTGTTGGGTGATAGCGGCTTCTTCGCCTCTCGCCGCTGGCGGGGAGCGGGAGCGCACTGGCGACGCGGCGAGAGGAGGTGTGCCTTCCGCTCGCAGAGCCCAATAACCAGACTCCACTTCGCCTCAAAACGTCTTAAAATCACCTCTGGGAAGGGATCACCGACATCGCATGACCTCGCCGACCGACGATCGATCGCCAAAACTGCCGCGCGGCTGGCTGCGCGCGGCAATCGTGTCGACGATCGCGCTTGCCTTCATCGGCGCGGCAGCAGGCTTCGTTGCGTTCCTGTCGCAATTGCGCGGCGCCGAGATGGTGCCGGATCGCAAGGCGGACGGCATCGTGGTGCTGACCGGCGGCTCCTCCCGGGTGTCGGACGCGATGGAGCTGCTCGCTGCCGGCTACGGCAGGAGGCTCCTGATATCGGGCGTGCATCCGACTTCGACGGCGAGCGACATCTCCCGCACCCTGCCGGAGAACCACTCCTTCATGACCTGCTGCGTCGACCTCGACCGCACCGCGCTCTCGACGCGCGGCAATGCGGCGGAGGCGCGGCGCTGGGCCGAGGGGCGCCAGTTCAAATCGCTGATCGTGGTCACCTCGAACTATCACATGCCCCGCGCGCTGGTGGAATTCTCCCATGCGATGCCGCAGACCACATTGATCCCGTTCGCGGTGGTCGGGGACAAATGGCGCGAGGAGCCGTGGTGGACTTCGGCGCCGACGTTGCGGCTGCTGCTGTCGGAATACGCCAAGTACGTCGCGGCCGAGCTCAGGGTGCGGCTGGAGAATTTCGGGATTGACCTTTCGCCCGAAGTGTCGGAGCAGCCTGTGGGCGTGCAGCCGAAGCGGCCCGCCACAGCACAGGCCAATTGACCGGCAATTGATCGGATCGTCGATGTTCCTGATTTTCCTGCGCTCGCTCGTGTTCAACGTGCTGTTCTACGCCGTGCTGGTGTGCCTGGCGATCGTGGCGCTGCCGACCTTCGCATTGCCGCCGCGCGCCATGCTGACGGTCGCGGAATGGTGGGCGAAGGCGACGCTGATCCTGATGCGCGTGATCTGCAACATCAAGGTGGAATTCCGCGGGGTCGAGAAGATCCCGCAGGGACCGTTGCTGGTCGTGGCAAAGCACCAGTCGTTCTGGGAGACGTTCGTGCTACCCGGCTTTTTCGATCACCCGATCTTCATCCTCAAGCGCCAGCTCATGCAGATCCCGGTCTTTGGTCAATTCCTGGTCAAGACCGGCATGATCGCGATCGATCGCAATGCCGGCGTGAAGGCGCTGCTGGACATGACGCGGCGGGCGCGCGAGGCCGTGCGCGGCGGCCGCCAGCTCGTGATCTTTCCGGAAGGCACGCGCCGTGCGCCGGGCGCTGCCCCCGCCTACAAGACAGGGTTTGCGCAGATCTACTCCTCCTGCGGCGTGCAGTGCCTGCCGGTCGCGCTCAATTCCGGCCTGTTCTGGCCGCGCCGCACCTTCATGCGCTATCCTGGCACGCTGGTGGTGGAATTCCTCGATCCACTGCCGTCGGGCCTGCCGAAGGACGAGTTTCGCGCGCGCGTGCAGACGGCGATCGAAGACGCGACCGGCCGTCTCGTCGAAGCCGGCCGGAAAGAGCAGGAGCACTTGATCGGCTCCGCGCCGAGCTACGCGCGGTCGGACAGTTAGCGGTTCTCTCGATCTTCGGTCGGCGCCGGCGCGTGCAGGGAATGCGCATCGCCGTGCAGCATCGTCGCAAGCTGGTGCAGCTGCGTGTCGCGAAAGCCTTCGGCCTCGATCGCTTTCACCGTCGCGGTGACGTAGTCGCGATTGGCGCCGGACTGGCCATGGCCCTGGATGACATGGCGGTGCTGCTCGGTGAGCGAGAGCCGGCCGGCATATTGGACATGACCGCGGTCGACGACATAAGTGAGTGCGGAGACGCGCTGCCGCGCATCGTTCTCCAGCCATACTGAGCGCATGACCTCGCGGTAGACCGAGGTGACCTGCTCGCGTGCCCGCAAATTGGCGACGACCTCGCTGCGGTTCTTCTCGGCGACGCGGAAGGCGATGCCGCGGCAGGCGCCGCCGCGGTCGAGCCCGAGCACCAGGCCCGGCTTTTCCGGCGTGCCGCGGTGCACGAAGGAATAGACGCACAGCGCGCGATGCTCGCCGACCAGCCGCGCCGGGACGCGCTCCTCGAATTCGAACCCCGGCCGCCACATCAGCGAGCCGTAGCCGAACACCCAGAGGTCGCCCTTGGCGGTGGTGACGGAGGGGAGGGTGATTTCCGACATTTCGGGCACGGCTAAAGCATGATCCGGAAAAGTGTGAAGCGGTCTTCCGAAAAGATCATGCTCAAACAAGGAGCTAAAGCGCGATGACGATTTTTCCAAATCGCGCCGCGCTTTAGCAGAACCGTGCCCCCAAGCGAAGCGGATTCTCCGCCTTTCGTCGGGGGCGGACCTCGCTTACATTTGCCTGAATCTGGGGTCAAAGGGTCGCCGCATGTCCAATATGACCGTTGCCACAGGCCGTCGCTCCCGTTGGGGCCTTTTCATCGCGCCCGCTCTCGTCCTGATCCTCGCGGTCGCCTGGAGCTGTTTCTGGTTCTACGCGGCGTCGCAGGCCGAAATCGCCGCAGACGCCTGGCGCGCGCAGGAGGCCAAATCCGGACGCGTCTATGATTGCGCCAAGCGCTCGATCGCGGGATTCCCGTTCCGCTTCGAGGTCCAGTGCTCCGGCGCCAGCGTCGCCCTGGTGTCGCAGAATGCGAGCAAGACGCCGTTTACGGCGAAGCTCGACAACATCCTGGTCGTCGCCCAGGTCTACGACCCCAAGCTCGTCATCGCGGAGTTCTCCGCGCCGGCGACGCTGACTGACGGCGTCACGCAAAACACCTTCGTGGTGAACTGGAGCAAGGGCCGCGCCAGCGTGGTCGGTCTGCCGGCCGTGCCGGATCGCGCCTCCATCGTGTTCGACGATCCCGGCCTCAACCGTCTCGACGGCAGCGTGCAGGTGCCGCTCGCGCGCGCCAAGCAGGTCGAGCTGCACGGCCGCCTCGCGGACGGATCGTCGTCCGATCATCCGGTCATCGAGACGGTGCTCCATGTCGCGCAGGGCAGCATCCAGGGCGTTCATCCCTTGCTCGCCGAGCCGTTCGAGGCGGACACGCGCGCGAAGGTCACGGGCCTTACGGACGTCACGCCAAAACCCTGGCCGCAGCGCTTCCGCGAGATCCAGGCCGCCGGCGGCCATATCGAGATCGTGCAGTCGCGGATCCAGCAGGGCGAGATGATCGCGGTTGCGGCCGGCACGCTCGGCCTCTCGGCCAGTGGCCGGCTCGACGGCGAATTGCAGATGACGGTGACGGGCCTCGAGCGCGTGATCCCGGCGCTCGGCATCGAGAAGATACTGGAGGAGGGTGTACCGCAGGCAACGCTCGACCGCGTCGCGCCGGGCGTGAAGTCGCAGGATCTCAACAATCTCTTCGGCGCCCTCGACCGCGCCGTTCCGGGCCTCGGCAAGGTCATCAAGCAGAACGCCAATGCCGGCGTCGCCGCCGGCATCAATTCGATCGGCACCGAGAGCACGCTCGAGGGCAAGAAGGCGAGAAGCTTTCCGCTAAAATTCGTCGACGGCGCCGTGCTGCTCGGTCCGGTCAAGGTCGGCCAGATCCCGCCGCTGTATTGACTCGCCGTCATTCCGGAGCATTTGCGAAGCGAATGAACCGGAATCTCGAGCCGCAAATCTCGTCATTCCGGGTTCGCGCTTCGCGCGCCCCGGAATGACGGGAGCGAAGCTACGGCTTCTTCAGCGCAGCGTGCGGCCGGCCGAAATCGGGCGCGGCCGAATCCTGGCCGATCTCGACGATTCCGCGGCGGATGGCGCGGGTGCGGGTGAAGTGGTCGAACAGAGCTTCGCCGTCGCCGCGGCGGATCGCGCGGGTGAGCTTGGCGAGGTCCTCAGTGAAGGTGCCGAGCATCTCCAGCACGGCCTCCTTGTTGGCGAGGAAGACGTCGCGCCACATCGTCGGGTCGGAGGCCGCGATGCGGGTGAAATCGCGAAAGCCGCCGGCGGAGAATTTGATCACCTCGGATTCCGTCACCTGCGCCAGCTCGTCGGCGGTACCGACGATGGTGTAGGCGATCAGATGCGGCAAATGGCTGGTGATCGCGAGCACGAGATCATGATGATCCGGCGTCATGATTTCGACCTTGGCGCCCATTGCCGCCCAGAACGCGCGCAGGCGATCGGTGGCAGCAGCATCGACGCCTTCCGGTGGCGTGAGGATGCACCAGCGGTTGATGAAGAGCTCGGCGAAGCCCGAATCCGGACCCGAATGCTCGGTGCCCGCGACCGGATGCGCCGGCACGAAATGAACGCCCTGCGGCAGATGCGGGGCCATGTCCCTGACCACCGCGCCCTTGACCGAGCCGACATCGGAGATGATCGCACCCGGCTTGAGATGCGCGGCGATCTCCCGCGCGACCTCGCCACAGGCGCCGACGGGAATGCAGAGGATGACGAGATCGGCATCCTTCACCGCTTCCGCGTTGGTCGCCACGACGTGGTCGACGATGCCGAGCTCGGCGACCCGCGCGCGCGTCTTTTCCGAGCGCGCGGTGGTGACGATCTCACCCGCCAAGCCCTGGAGCTTCGCAGCGCGCGCGATCGAGCCGCCGATCAGGCCGAAGCCGATCAGCGCGACGCGCTGGAAGTGCGCCTGCGCGCTCATTTGCCGCCCATGAAGTCGCGCAAGGCCTCAACCACGAGGCGGTTGGCCTCCTCGGTGCCGATGGTCATGCGCAGCGCATGCGGCAGGCCGTAATTCTTCAGCGCGCGCAACACCAGGCCCCGCTTGGTGAGGAAGGCGTCGGCATCATCCGCGGTCTGGCCCTTGTCGGTCGGGAAGTGGATCAGCACGAAATTGGCGACGCTCGGCGTCACCTTCAGCCCGAGCTTGCCGATCTCCTCGGTCAGCCGGTTGCGCCAGGTCTCGGTGAACTGCTTCGACATCGCCTGGTGCGCGGTGTCCTCGATCGCGGCGACCGCGGCATACATCGCCGGCGTCGACACGTTGAAGGGACCGCGGATGCGGTTGACTGCGTCGATGATGTGCTCGGGGCCGAACATCCAGCCGATGCGCAGCGCCGCAAGTCCGTGGATCTTGGAGAAGGTGTGCGTCACCACCGTGTTCTCGGTGGTGGCGACGAGCTCGATTCCCATCTCGTAATCGTTGCGCGAGACGTAGTCGCAATAGGCGGCGTCCAGCACCAGCAGCACCTGCGACGGCAGTCCGGCGCGCAGGCGCTTGACCTCGTCGAACGGCAGATAGGTGCCGGTCGGGTTGTTGGGATTGGCGAGCCAGACCAGCTTTGTCCGCGGTGTCACGGCGTTGAGGATGGCGTCGACGTCGGCGGTGAAGTTGGTTTCGGGCGCCACCACGTTCTTGGCCCCGTTCGCCATCGTCGCGATCGGGTAGACCAGGAAGCCGTGGGTGGTCGAGATCGCCTCGTCGCCCTGGCTGAGATAAGTGTGCGCGAGCAGATTGAGGATCTCATCGGAGCCGGCGCCGCAGATGATGCGGTTGGGGTCGAGACCGAAGCTGCGGCCGATCGCTTCGCGCAGCACGCGCGAGGTGCCTTCCGGATAATCCTCCAGATGATCCGCCACTCGCTTGAACGCCTCGATCGCCTTCGGCGAGGGCCCGAACGGCGTCTCGTTGGCCGAGAGCTTGAACACCTTGCGGCCCGGCTCCGGCACCGGGCTCTTGCCGGGCGTGTAGGGCGCAATATCGAGAATGCCGGGATTCGGCACGGGGCGGGACATCTTCAACTCCGGATTGGCGGGACGGCTCGCGACTTACGATTTCGGCCCTGTCGGGGGCACCGTATAGCGCGTTGCGTGGCTGCCGACGAGGGCCGTGGAGCGCACCGAGGCCCCTGCCTCGATCAGGGCAGCCCTGATCTTGTCGATGCTGGTCGCGCTCGTGACCGAAACCAGCAGGGCGGCGCCGTCGAAGGCAGTATCGGGCACCGCCACGATTTCGGCAAGCGGCGACAGGGCGCGCGCGACCTCGGCGTTCCAGCCGGAGACGCGCACGCTGAAGGTCTCGACCTCAGTCACCAGCGCGCTGTCGGCGACGCGCGAGATCGCGAACACCGGCAGTGCAGCCGGATGGTCGGCGCGCTCGACGAACGGCATCCGCGCGATAATCTTGGGCGCGCCGTCGGCTTCCAGCTCCAGCCACCACGGCGTGCGGCTCGAGGTCGCCGAGACCAGCGCCAGGTCGCCCTTGGATTTCGCCACCGCCTCGACTGCGGCCTGCGCGCTGAAATGCGCGACGTAGGGCACGGTGAAGCCGAAGTGGAAGCGCGCGGAATCGCGCATCGCCGGCTCGCTCACCGAGATGTCGGCATGCACGGAGAACGGCGCCTGCACATAGGTGAAGGTCGAGATGATGACGCGCCAGATGCTCTCGACCGTGTCGAGCGGCAGGATGCCGCGATGACGCTGGACGAGGTCGCGCATCATGGCGGCCTCGCGCGCCGGCCGGAATGCGGAGCCGACCTCTTGGGTCTGCTTCACCTGGATCAGGCGGTGGATGATGTCGCCGCGCTGCATCAGGAGGCGATGCATGCCCTCGTCGATCGCGTCGATCTCCTTGCGCAATTCCTGAAGCGATGGCGGCGCGGGCGGACGTTGGGACATGACTGACAACGGCTGTTCAGAGGCGTTCCAATGCGGATCGGTCAGTGCCGTCACCGCTGCGGTCGATGTCCTGATTAGGCAGGATAGGCCGCGAAAGCAAAGAGAAATGCGAGGAGAAGCTGGGCCTTTTCAGGCGACGTATCAGGGACGAATTGGGTTAATCCGGACCGCGGCTTGACGAAGACCGCTCCAGACAGTAAGTTTTTGCCTGTTCCGTGGTCATTTGAGCCGGCCGGCTTGCAGCCACGTTAAAAAACTCGCTAAACAGGCCGGGGACGCTTCCGATCCCGGCCGAACCTATCGTTCAGGCCGGGTTTTTCATGGCCTGATGTCACTGCGGTCGTAAGTCTGATCGCAAACGAGGTCGATGCTCAGATGGGTAGCGTCAAGTCGATTCCGAGTCCCGCGATCAGCGCCGACGATCGATCGCACGAGGTAGATCATCCGAGTTCGCAGGTTATGCATTTCGGCGCCGATCAGCCGCTGCGGCTCGATTGCGGCATCGATCTCTCCCCGTTCCAGATCGCCTACCAGACCTATGGCGAGCTGAACGCCGATCGCTCCAACGCCATTCTGGTTTGCCATGCGCTGACCGGCGACCAGCATGTCGCCAACGTGCATCCGGTCACCGGCAAGCCCGGCTGGTGGGAGACGCTGGTCGGCCCCGGCCGTCCGCTTGATCCTCAACACTACTTCATCATCTGCTCCAACGTGATCGGCGGCTGCATGGGCTCGACCGGGCCGGCTTCGATCAATCCCGCGACGGGCAAGGTCTGGGGTCTCGATTTCCCCGTCATCACCATTCCCGACATGGTACGCGCGCAGGCGATGCTGATCGACCGGCTCGGCATCGACACGCTGTTCGCGGTGGTGGGCGGCTCGATGGGAGGCATGCAGGTGCTGCAATGGACCGCGGCCTATCCTGCCCGCGTGTACTCCGCGCTGGCGATCGCGTGCTCGACGCGGCACTCGGCGCAGAACATCGCCTTCCACGAGCTCGGCCGCCAGGCCGTGATGGCCGATCCCGATTGGCGCAATGGCGGCTATGCCGACCATGGTATCCACCCGCATCGCGGCCTCGCGGTGGCACGGATGGCGGCGCACATCACCTATCTCTCAGACGCTGCGCTGCACCGGAAATTCGGCCGCCGCATGCAGGACCGTGAGCTGCCGACCTTTTCGTTCGACGCCGACTTTCAGGTCGAGTCCTATTTGCGCTATCAGGGCTCGTCCTTCGTCGAGCGCTTCGATGCCAATTCCTATCTCTATCTGACGCGCGCGATGGATTATTTCGACATCGCCGCCGATCATGGTGGCGTGCTGGCAAAGGCGTTCGTGGGCATCAAGACCCGCTTCTGCGTGGTCTCCTTCACCAGCGACTGGCTGTTCCCGACATCGGAATCGCGCGCGCTGGTGCACGCGCTGAATGCATCAAGCGCTCGGGTGTCGTTCGCCGAAATCGAGACCGATCGCGGCCACGACGCCTTCCTGCTCGACGTCCCCGAATTCTTCGACATCTCGCGGGCCTTCCTGCAATCCGCGGGCAAGGCCCGCGGTCTCAACGGCAAAGGTGGCTAAGATGTCGGTACAGGAGGTGCTGCCGCTGAACGGCGTTGCGACGGGGCCGTCCGGTCAGTTTCGCGCCGATCATCTGCTCGTTGCCGAGATGGTCAAGCCGGGCTCGAAGGTGCTCGACGTCGGCTGCGGCGAGGGCGATCTGCTCCAGCTGCTGGAAACGCGTGGGATCGACGGCCGCGGCATCGAGCTGTCGCGCGAGGGCGTCAACCGCTGCGTCGCCAAGGGGCTCGCGGTGGTGCAGGGCGATGCCGATACCGACCTCGTCAACTATCCCGACGACGCCTTCGATTACGTGATCCTGTCGCAGACGCTGCAGGCGACGCGGCAGCCGCGGGTGGTGCTGGAGAACCTGCTGCGCATCGGCCGCCGCGCCATCGTGTCGTTTCCGAATTTCGGCTTCTGGAAGATGCGGCTCCAGCTCCTGATCGGCGGTCACATGCCGCGTACGGAGAATCTGCCGGCAACCTGGTACGACACCGCCAACATCCACTTCTGCACCATCAAGGATTTTGTCGAGCTCTGCGACCAGATCAACGTCAAGATGGAGCGCTCGGTCGCGCTCGACCTCTACGGCCGCCCGGTGCCGCTGAACCTGCCATGGTGGGTGTGGAACATGTTCGGCGAGCAGGGCGTGTTTCTGCTGAGCAGGGGCGGGGGCAAATAGTTTCTCGTCATTCGAGATTTGGGCGAGCCCCATCAACGCGCTCAACTGTCATCGCCCGGCTTGCCGCCTTCGCCAAGGCTTCGGCGGGCCGAGCACTCCTGTGGGCCTCGGCGTAGCCTTGGCGGAGCCGGGACCGGGGCGATCCGGTGCGCCGAGACGGGAGTAATTAAACGATAGGCCGCGGCGTACTGGATTCTCCGCCTTCGCGGGGGATGACAGCGCGCCCGCATTGGCTTTCGTCAATACGCTAATGCGCTGCCACCGACCTCGGATCGCGCACCGGCCAGCGGCCCGCTTCCACCAGCGTGACGAACCGCTCCACGCTCTCGTTGAATAGCGCGGGCTCTTCGAGGTTGAGGACGTGGCCCGACTTCGGAAACATCGCGAGCCCTGCGGCCGGAAGATGCTTCTTCAGGAACAGGCTCGGTCCGACGCACGGATCGTCCTCGTCGCCACAGATGATCAGCGCCGGCGTTGCAACGCCTCTGATCGCATCCGTCATAGTATAGATCGAGGGACGGCCGCCCTGGAAGCCGCGCATCGTGCGCGCCGATCCCTTGGCATCGTGGCGAGCAAGGGCAGCGTAGAAATCGGTATGGCCGCGCGGGTCCTTCACCAGGAAGGGAATCCGGCTCGGCGCCTCGCGCGTGACCTTTGCGACTTCCGCGGAGCCGAGCGCCTCGAACTGCTCGGCATTGGCGCGGCACTGCCTGCGCCAGGCGTCGAGATTATCGATCTCGGAGCCCGAGCCGACGCCGGCCAGCGTCATCGAAAATGCGCGCTGTGGCGCATTGAGCCCGATCTGAAGCGAGGAGTAGGCCCCCATCGACAGGCCGACGAGATGCGCGCGCTCGATCCCGAGGTGATCGAGCACCGCGAGCGCGTCGGTGTAGAAATGCGTGTAGGTGTAGGCCTCGCCATCGGGCACGTCGGACGGCGTGTAGCCGCGCGCAGAGTAAGTGATGCAGCGATGGCCGCGCGAGAAGTAGCGCATCTGCGGCTCCCAATTGGTGTAGTCGGCCGCGAACTCGTGCAGGAAGATCATCGGCGTGCCGGCGCCGGCTTCCTCGAAATACAGACGGCAATCATCCTTCGTCACGGCGTAAGGCATGCGGTTCTCCCTGAGAGTGCTGCGGCATTGGAATGCCGTTCTGCAGTTCGCGCATGAGGGTTCTAGCACCGTTAACCTCCGCGCAAAATCTCCCAGGACGTGTCTTGATCTCGCCACATCGGGATTCTGATACGCAAAGTAGATGTCGGCCGTGCACGGGCCGATCGGGGAAGTGGGGGTGTAACGAAGGATGAAGAATGTTCGAGTTGTTTGCGTCTCGCCTGTCGCGTTGTGTTGTCGCGCTGGCGCTCTTCTTCGCGGCGGTCGTCGCGTTCGTTTCTCCGGCCTCAGCGCGGCCGCATCATCGCCATAGCGCAGAGCGGCACGCTTACGTGCACCACGCCAGACATCATCACTACCGCCACCATGCCCGCAGCTCGCGCTTCGAGCGCAGCGCGGCGCGATTGCAGGCGAGTGGATTCGCCAACACCCAGGCGAGCTATGATCCGAACGCCAATAGCGGCGGCATGGCCACTAATGGAATAGCCCCTAGCGGCTTGGCCAATAACGCCATGAGCAGCGGCGGTTTCGGCGGCGGATCGGGCCTCGTGTCCGAGGCTCGCCGCTATCTCGGCGGCAATCCCACGGGACGCGGCAGCCTGTGGTGCGCACGCTTCATGAACATGGTGCTGCAACATACTGGGCATCAGGGCACGGGCTCCGATATGGCGAGCTCGTTCGCGCGCTACGGCACGCGCATCTCCGGTCCGCAGGTCGGCGCCATCGCGGTGATGTCGCGCGGCGGCCGCGGCGGCCATGTCGGGATCATCAGCGGCATCGATGCGCGGGGTAATCCGATCATGATCTCCGGCAACAATGGCAACCGCGTCCGCGAGGCGCCGGTCTCGCGCGGCAAGATCTATGCGTATGTGATGCCGAATTGACGGTCGTCGCTGCCGTCATTGCGAGCGCAGCGAAGCAATCCAGAATCCCTCCGCGGAAGCAGTCTGGATTGCTTCGTCGCAAGTGCTCCTCGCAATTGTGCATGTTCACTAATTCGCTGATTGGATCGCTCCAGCGGAGGACGATCCGATGCGCGACAACAGCTATGACCGGACGATTGAGCGCAACTATCTGCA
>NZ_JADPKG010000076.1:0-61031 GCF_023073875.1 Bradyrhizobium sp. 154 | reverse complement strand
GAAGTGGGTGAGGCGCTGGCTGCGGGCGAGGGCGTCGCAGCAGGGGCGGGTAAGGCGCTCGCCGCCGGCGCGGGCGTTGCCATCGGCGCAGGCGAAGCACTCGCGGCAGGCGCCGGCGAGGCCGGCGAGGGGCTTACTGACGCGGCGGGCGCCGGGCTCGGACTTTGTGCCCGAGCGGCAGACAGACCAAACGACATGGCCGCCGGGATCAGCGCGGCCAGAGCGAGACGACGAAACCTAATCATTCTATTCTCCCCAAGAACTTGGGCACCAAGACCTTGGGCTCCAAGACCTTGCCCACCAAGGCCTAAATCCCGCTTTGCGCCCGGCCGCGCCTCCCGGTTCGCGCGAATGGCGCCGTTCTAACACGCGGGCGCCGAATTCGTCCCATGACAGATGCGTCATGGGCGGCGTCGCGGGCCGCGGCCCGGGCGCTCCGCAGTAAACCGCTGGCCAAGCCGGCAAGGATCGCCATATAAGACGGGCGAAATTCGGGAATTTTCATGAGCGCGCTGGCCAACCACGCATTTGCCAAGATGAACGGCATCGGCAACGAGATCGTCGTTGTCGACATGCGCGATTCCACAGCAAAGGTCACGCCGGACGACGCGCGGGCGGTGGCGTCCGCAAATGGCGGCGTGGCTTACGACCAGCTCATGGTGCTGCAGAAGCCGCGGCTGGACGGCACTGAGGCCTTTATCCGCATCTACAACAATGACGGCTCCGAAGCCGGTGCCTGTGGCAACGGCATGCGCTGCGTCGTGCGCCGCATTTTCGAGAAGAGCGGACAGACCACGGCGACGTTCGAGACGGCTGCGGGCCTGCTCAATTGCTGGCAGGGCCCGACGCCCGACCTCTATACCGTCGACATGGGCGCGCCGAAGTTCGGCTGGCAGGACATTCCGCTGGCGGAAGAGTTTCGCGACACCCGCTACATCGAATTGCAGATCGGGCCGATCGACAATCCGATCCTGCATTCGCCCTCGGTGGTGAACATGGGCAATCCGCACGCGGTCTTCTGGGTCGAGGAGGTCAGCGCCTATGATCTCGAGCGCTTTGGTCCTCTGCTCGAAAACCATCCGATCTTCCCCGAGCGCGCCAATATTACGCTTGCTCACATCGTCGATCGCGACCACATCACGATTCGCACCTGGGAGCGCGGCGCCGGCCTCACCAAGGCCTGCGGTTCGGCAGCCTGCGCCGCGGCTGTCGCCGCGGCGCGGCTGAAGCGCGCCAATCGCAATGTCGAGATCACATTGCCCGGCGGCAAGCTCGCCATCGAATGGCGCGAGCGCGACGACCATGTGCTGATGACGGGCACCGCGACCTTCGAATATGAAGGCAATTTCGATCCGGCGCTGTTCGCGCCGGTCGGCTGATGGCCGTCGACATCGTCACCTTCGGCTGCCGCCTCAACGCCTTCGAGGCCGAGGTGATCCGCCGCGAGGCGGAAGGTGCCGGCCTCTCCGACACCATCGTCATCAACAGCTGCGCCGTCACCAACGAGGCGGTGGCGCAGGCGCGCCAGTCGATCCGCAAATTGAAGCGCGAGCGGCCCGGTGCGCGTATCGTGGTCACCGGCTGCGCCGCGCAAACGCAAAGCGCGATGTTCGCCGACATGGCCGAGGTCGATCGCGTCGTCGGCAATGACGACAAGATGCGCTCGTCCGCATGGCGCGATGCGCGCGATGCATTCGACATCGGTGCCAGCGAGAAGATTGCCGTCAGCGACATCATGGCAGTGAAGGCGATGGCGCCGCATCTGATCGACGGCTTTGCCGCCGGCCTGCCGCGCGTCTTCGTGCAGGTGCAGAACGGCTGCGACCATCGCTGCACCTTCTGCATCATCCCGTTCGGCCGCGGCAACTCGCGCTCGGTGCCGATGGGCGCTGTGGTCGATCAGGTGCGGGCGCTGGTGGAGCGCGGTCACGGCGAGATCGTACTGACCGGCGTCGATCTCACCAGCTACGGCGCCGACCTGCCGGGCGCGCCCAAGCTCGGCATGCTGACCAAGCAGATTTTGCGGCACGTGCCGGACTTGATGCGCCTGCGCATCTCCTCGATCGATTCGATCGAGGCAGATGACGATCTGCTCGATGCCATCGCCGACGATGCGCGACTGATGCCGCATCTGCACCTGTCGCTGCAATCCGGCGACGACCTGATCTTGAAGCGCATGAAGCGGCGGCATTCGCGGCAGGATGCGATCGCGTTCTGCAACCAGGTGCGCCGCCTGCGCCCGGACGTCATTTTTGGCGCCGACATCATCGCGGGCTTCCCGACCGAGACCGAGGACATGTTCTCGCGCTCGCTCGATCTCGTCGAGGAATGTGGTTTGACGTTCCTGCACGTCTTTCCCTACTCGCCACGCCCCGGCACGCCGGCCGCGCGAATGCCGCAGGTTGCGGGCGGCGCGATCAAAGAACGTGCGAAGCGGCTGCGTGCAGCCGGTGAGGCGGCATTTCGGCAGCGACTGCAAGCCGAGATCGGCGCCGCGCGCGAGGTGCTGATCGAGAGCGAAGGCCAGGGACGCACGGAGCATTATCTGCCGGTGGCGATTGCGGGCGAACGTGTGGGCAGTGTCGTGCCGCTCAGGATTGTTGGCAGCGATGGCGAGCGGCTGATCACATAGTCGGTGTCGTCGTCCGGCTTGGCCGGGCGAGGCAGTACGCCGCGGCTTCTCCGTATCTCACAAACGTCTCTGGAATACTGGATCACCCGCCTTCGCGGGTGATGACACCGCCGATATGGTACACGGTGTGCCCTACAGGGCCCGCACCTGCCAGAACCGCAGCGTGCGCCGCGCATTCTCCGTCGTCATTCTCGCAAAATGGCCCTGCGAGCGCGCAAGATCAGCCCGCTTCATCGCGCCCGTCGCAAAACGGCTTTCGAGCACGGCTGCGGTGGTTTCCCAGCTGAGCTGCGCGGCCTTGCACGGCACCAGGAGGCCGTCGTCGCGCAGGCTCTGCATCAGCGGGCGAATCACCTCGACGGTCGATCCGGACAGCGCCGCCAGGGCCGCGACGGTCTCCTCATAGCGCCGCTGCGTGGCGAAGCCGAGTAGCGTCGCTTCGTTGAGCTGGCCGATCGTCTTGAGATTTGCGATGGCCCGCTTGGCGCCTTCGAAATCGCGAACGCCAGACATCTCGCGCTCGACGCCGACGGTGGCGGCGGCAATTGCGCTCTGGATTTCCTCGAACAGATGCGGTGGGGCGCGCGACAACAGGCGGGTGCGCACCGCATCCGTCGCCGAACGCAGCAATCGGCGGCGCAGCTCCGACGGCAAATCGACGCGGACGCCGACGCTGACCGCGAGCTCCGGATCGCTTTCGGCCTGTCCGACGATGATGGCAAATCCGCTGCCGGAGACGCGGGCGCCGGGATTGGCGGCGAGCCGCCGGCTGACGCTGGGATAGCGCCGCGCCAGCAGCGCATCGGTGACGATCTCCCTCAGCCACCAGCGGCCGGCGACCGCGAGCAGATGCGGCTCGCCCTTGGATGATGCGATCTTCACCAGCTCGCCATCGTCGAGGCGCGCGGATTCCTGGAGCACGGGTCCGGCGATACGGATCTCGTCATTGCTGGCGAGGCGGCGGATCACGGATGGCGGCGCCTGCGCGATCGGAGCGAGCTGCGCGCTGATCTCGGCGAGCGCAATTCGGGCGCCGATGTCGGCGACGGCGCGCAGCTCGATGGTGCCAATGAGGCGCTCGAGCACGTCGTCAAACAGCGCGATCTGCTCGTCGTCAAAGCTGGCGGCGGAAGACAGGAACAGGTCCGTGACGCGCCGGGCCGTCTCCAGCCCCTTTTCCGGCGAGCCCATCCGTATCGCGGATTCGACCTCGTCGATGATCGATAGCTCGGCCTTGGACATCACGCGCTGCTCGTCCTGAGCGGTTACAGAAGCTTGTTCTAAGCAACCGCTATCATTAGAGGCGAGCGCTGAACGTTTCGTAAACCATGGGCTTGTTGCCCCTCATCCTGAGGAGCCCGCAAAGCGGGCGTCTCGAAGGATCGAGGCTCAACTGCAACAGCACGGGACTTTCATGGTTCGAGACGGCGCTGACGCGCCTCCTCACCATGAGGGCTGGCTGCCGGGCTAGTCCCCGTGCCATCCGCAGGCGCGGAGGCGCTCGTGCATGTGGGGCGGGGCCGGCGCCACGACGCGGATCGGCTCCTTGTTCCGGGAGATCGGCACCACGATCTCGCGGGAATGCAGGTGCAGGCGCGGCTCGCCGAAGCGCGGGCCGTTGCCGTAAATGTTATCGCCGATGATCGGCCAGCCGGTCGCGGCCGAATGCACCCGCAATTGGTGGGTCCGGCCGGTCACCGGTTCCATGGCGAGCCAGGCGAGGCCCGCGCCCCGGCCCATCACCTTCCAATTGGTGATCGCCTTCTGCCCTTCGGGATCCGGCTTCTGCCACCATCCGCGCTCGGCATTGAGGCGGCCGAGCGGCATGTCGATGGTGCCTTCATCTTCATCAGGGCCGCCCTCGACCACGGTCCAGTAGGTCTTGCCGATCTTGCCGTGCTTGAACAGCAGGCCGAGCGAGGCGGTGGCTTTGCGATGGCGGCCGAGCACGAGACAGCCTGAGGTGTCCTTGTCGAGCCGGTGAGCCAGCACCGGCGGCCGCGGCAGACCGAAGCGCAGCGCGTCGAAGGAGGCTTCGAGGTTCGCCCCGCCCTTGGGGCCGCGATGCACCGGCAGGCCGGCCGGCTTGTCGATGACCAGCATCAAGCCGTCGCGATGGAGCACGCGGGCCAAAATCTCATCAGCGGTCAATTCGGGAACATCGAGCAATTGCAAGACTTTCGTTTAATCGTCGGAACGGCTAACACACCCCCACCATGAACGATACCTCCGAGACCCCCAAGCTGAGCTGGTGGCGCCGCCTGTCCGACGGGCTGAAGCGCACCTCGTCCTCGCTCGGGACCGCGGTCGCCGATCTCGTCACCAAGCGCAAGCTCGATCGCGCCATGCTCGACGACATCGAGGACGTGCTGCTGCGCGCCGATCTCGGCACGCAAGTCGCAGTGCGGATCGCGGATGCCGTCGGTACGGGGCGCTACGACAAGGCGATCTCGGCGGACGAGGTCAAGGACGTGGTCGCCACCGAGGTCGAGAAGGTGCTCGCGCCGGTGGCGAAGCCGCTCGAGATCGATGCGGGCAAGAAGCCGTTCGTCATCCTCGTGGTCGGCGTCAACGGCTCCGGCAAGACCACCACCATCGGCAAGCTGTCGCAAAAATTCGCCTCCGAAGGCCGCAAGGTGATGCTGGCTGCCGGCGACACCTTTCGCGCGGCGGCGATCGAACAGCTCAAGGTCTGGGGCGAGCGCACCAAGACGCCGGTCATCGCCGGCGCGCAAGGCTCGGATTCGGCGAGCCTTGCCTTCAGCGCGCTGACGGCAGCAAAGGAGCAGAGCGCCGACGTCCTCCTGATCGACACCGCGGGTCGGCTTCAGAACAAGGCCGAACTGATGAACGAGCTCGAGAAGGTCGTGCGCGTCATCCGCAAGGTGGATGCCACCGCGCCGCATGCGGTGCTGCTGGTGCTGGATGCCACCGTCGGCCAGAACGCGCTGTCGCAGGTCGAGGCCTTTCACCGCACCGCCGGGGTCACCGGCCTCGTGATGACCAAGCTCGACGGCACCGCGCGCGGCGGCATCCTGGTGGCGCTGGCGGAAAAATTCAAACTGCCGGTGCATTTCATCGGCGTCGGCGAGGGCGTCGACGATCTCGCGCCCTTCACCGCGCGCGATTTCGCCCGCGCGATCGCCGGAATCGAAAGTTGAGAATGGACAAGACCCAGCCGCATCCGTTGTTCAAGCTTGCGACCGAGCTCGGTCCGCTGCTCGTGTTCTTCTTCGTCAATGCCAGGTTCAACCTGTTCGCCGCGACCGGTGCCTTCATGGTGGCAATCGTGGCGGCGATGGCCGCGTCCTATATGGTGACGCGGCACATCCCGATCATGGCGATCGTGACGGCCGTGATCGTGCTGGTGTTCGGCACGCTGACCCTGGTGCTACACGATGAGACCTTCATCAAGGTCAAGCCGACCATCATCTACGGCCTGTTCGCCGCGATCCTCGGCGGCGGCCTGCTGTTCGGCCGCTCCTTCATTGCCGTGATGTTCGATCAGGTGTTCAATCTGACGCCGCACGGCTGGCGCATCCTGACGCTGCGCTGGGCGCTGTTCTTTGCCGGCATGGCGGTGCTGAACGAGATCATCTGGCGCACCCAGAGCACGGACTTCTGGGTGAACTTCAAGGTCTTCGGCGTGACGACGCTGACCATGATCTTCGCCGTCGCCCAGTTGCCGCTGACCAAGCGCTACCACCTTGCGCCGGCGTCGCTGGAAGCGAGCGAGGCCGAGGCGGGAGATGTGAGCAAGGGCTAGGGCGAAACGTCGCCCCACGTACCGCTGTCATTCCCCGCGCAAGCGGGGAATTCAGTACGCCGCGGCTTCTCCGTATACTGCTGACGTCTCTGGAATACTGGATCGCCCGATCAAGTCGGGCGATGACAGTTGAGTGTGTCGCACGAGAGCGCGGAGCTAGCTCCCCGCTTTCAACGCCTTCTCCAGCTGCGGCAATAACACGGTGCGCAGATTGTCCGGCGTGATCGGTCCAACCAGCTTGTAGACGATGGTGCCCTCGGGGCCGACGACGAAGGTCTCCGGCACGCCATAGACGCCCCATTCGATCGAGGCGCGGCCGTTGGCGTCCACGCCGACGCGGCTGAACGGGTTGCCATAGCGCCCGAGGAAGCGCCGCGCGTTGTCGGCCGCGTCCTTGTAGTTGATGCCGACGAGCTGGAAGCGCTTGTCCTTGGCGAGCTCGGTCAGCAGCGGCGCCTCGTCATGGCAGGGCACGCACCAGGACGCCCAGACGTTGACGAGGCTGACCTTGCCCTTGAACGCGGCGGGATCGAGCCCCGGCACCGGCGCATTGTCAGCCTGCAATCCTTCGAGCGGCGGCAGCAGGGTTTGCGGCGCAGGCCGTCCGATCAGCGCGGACGGAATCCGCGAGGGATCGCCGCTGCCGAGCCGAAACCAGAACAGCAGGGCCAGCGCGATGAAGGCGATCAGCGGCAGCACCATCAGGAAGGTGCGACGCTGCTGCGTCGCCTGGCTCGATGGATTGCTCATGATCTGTCCGTCGCGCTGCGGCCGGAGCGGCGGGTAACGCCGCTGCGATCGAGCTCGCGCAGGCGCGCAATCTGGCTGCGGTAGTCGAGCATGACCCAGCCGATCAGGAGCACGACCACGAGGGCCGCTGCGGCATAGGACATCACGATGAACGACGCGTATGGGCCGAGCGTTATCATCACGCAGCCCCAGCTTCTTTTGACGCGTTTTCTTCACGCGAACCGGCGCTTAACTCGCTCGAAAACGCGACGCGGCTCGCCTGCACCATCTGCAGGGAGCGGACACGGCGGCGCAGGATCTCGTTGCGCATCGCAGCTAAGTGCAACGTGACGAACAGCAGCGTGAAGGCGATCGCCATCACCAGCAGCGGGATCAGGAACGATTTGTCGAGTGCCGAGCCGCCGATGCGCATCACCGAGGCCGGCTGATGCAGCGTGTTCCACCAATCGACGGAAAACTTGATGATGGGCAGGTTGATGGCGCCGACCAGCGTCAGCACCGCGGCGGCGCGTGCCGCGCGCGAGGGATCGTCGACCGCGCGCCACAGCGCCATCAGGCCGAGATACATCAGGAACAGGATCAGCACCGATGTCAGCCGCGCGTCCCATTCCCAATAGGTGCCCCACATTGGCCGTCCCCACAGCGAGCCGGTGAGCAGCGCGAGGAAGGTGAAGGCGGCGCCGATCGGCGCTGCCGCTTTGGCGGCGACATCGGCGAGCGGATGCCGCCATACCAACGTGCCCAGCGAGGCGATGCTCATGACGCCCCACACGAACATCGAGAGCCAGGCATTGGGCACGTGGATGAACATGATCTTCACCGTCGCGCCCTGCTGATAATCGTCGGGCGCAAGCGCTGATTGGTACAGGCCGATGGTGAGCAGGATGACGGTCGCAGCCGCAAGCCACGGCAGCAGGCGCGCTGTTAGTGCGAGGAACCGCGTGGGATTGGCGAGGTCGATCAGCGTCATGGTTATTGTGATAATGATCCGGGAGCGCTCAGGCAATCAGCACGAAAGTGCGTCGCGAGAGTTGATGGGGGTCAAGGTGAGGCGAGCTCATCTCAGTCGAGTCCATGCCGCAGGCTCGCCGCCGCCGCGAAAGGGCCGACGACGAGGCTGACCAGCGACACTGCGCAGAGGATCGAGAACGGCGCGCCGAACGTCATGGGACCGACGATCACCGCCTGCGAGGCCGCGACCCCGAAAATCAGCACCGGAATCGACAGCGGCAGCACCAGCACGGCCATCAAAAGCCCGCCGCGATGCAGCGTCACCGCCAACGCCGCGCCGATCATGCCGGTGAAGGTGAGCGCCGGGGTGCCTGCCAGCAGCGTCAGCGCCACCGCGCCGGTTGCGACCATGTCGAGGTTGAGCAAAAGGCCGAGCACCGGGGTTGCGACAATCAGCGGCAGGCCGGCGGCCAGCCAGTGCGCCAGCGCTTTCGCAGCGCAGGCCAGTTCCAGCGGCGTCCGGCTCATCGTGATCAGGTCGAGCGAGCCGTCCTCATGATCGGCCATGAACAGCCGGTCCAGCGTGAGCAGGCTCGCCAGCAGCGCACCGAGCCACAGGATGGCCGGCCCGAGCCGCGACAGCAGCGCCAGATCCGGGCCCACCGCGAACGGCATCAGCACCACCACGGTGAGGAAGAACAGCACGCCAATCAATGCCCCGCCGCCGACGCGAAGCGCGATCCGGATGTCCCGGCGGATGAGCGCGGCAAGGGCGGTCATGGGGGGCTTCCTTCGAGGCCGCGCCCATGCATGGCCGGCTGGCGCCACGGGCAAACTGCGCTCCCTCCCCCCTTGTGGGGGAGGGCTGGGGAGGGGGGTAGCCCCGGGCGGGATGCTCGTCGGAAGCGAACTGCGGGCAACAGAGCGCTCGCCACTTCAACGCTAGAACCGAAAGGCCGCGCCGTGTGGCACCCCCCTCCCGGACCCTCCCCCACAAGGGGGGAGGGAATGGAGAGAGCCGTGCCCAGCCGCTCGGAAAGCTGAGGGTCGGGTCCGATCACGCCATACCCCCGATCCGCAGCTCGCGCGAGTCGATCCCCAGCGGGGCGTGGGTGGCGGCGATGATGAGGCCGCCGCTTGCCAAGTGCTCTCGCATCAATCCGGAAAACATGTTCTGACCGCCGGCATCCAGCGCCGTGGTCGGCTCGTCCAGCAGCCAGACCGGGCGGCGCACCGTCAGCAGCCGGGCCAATGACAACCGGCGGCGCTGGCCCGCGGAGAGGAAGGCGGCCGGCAGGTGGGTGGCGTGGTCGAGGCCGACCTTGGTGAGGCTCTCGGCGGCATCGCAGCGCTCGCCGCCGAGAAAATCAGCCCAGAATGCCAGATTTTCCGTCACACTCAGCGCCGGCTTCAGTGCATCGCGATCGCCGAGATAATGGCACTGCTCCGGCAGCGTCAGCTCGCCATCGCCCCCGTCCAGCGCGATCGTCCCGCCGGCCGGAATGAGCAGGCCGGCGATCAGCCGCAGCAGCGAAGTCTTGCCCGATCCGTTGCGGCCGACGACCGCCAGGGCTTCGCCCGAGGCGGCCGCAAAATCGAGGCTGGCGAACACCTCGCGTCCGCCCCGCACGCATCTGAGTCCGCTGCCGGAAAGCCGCATCTCGCTTCGTTTCAACCCGCTCAAAGCCGGGCCTCAGGAAATCTTGGGGTAGCGCATGGGAATTTTTGGCTCGCGAATTGCTGCGGCACGATTGTGGCTGTGGCGGCGCGGTTAGAAAGCTTCTATAAGCCCGGAACTACTTGATGCAGCAACTCAACCTGCCCCTGCAAGCGGCCCAGCCTGATACGCTGACGGTGTTAAAATACCCTGCCGGGTATAACTAGCAATTGGGATTCCTACATGACCTCGCTCGACAGCTTCAAATGCAAAAAGACCCTCAAGGTCGGCGCCAAGACCTATGTCTATTACAGCCTGCCCACGGCCGAGAAGAATGGTCTGAAGGGAATTTCGAAACTTCCCTATTCGATGAAGGTCCTGCTCGAGAACCTGCTGCGCAACGAGGACGGCCGCTCGGTCAAGAAAGAAGACATCGTCGCCGTCTCGAAATGGCTGCGCAAGAAGTCGCTGGAGCATGAGATCGCATTCCGCCCGGCGCGCGTCCTGATGCAGGACTTCACCGGCGTGCCCGCGGTGGTCGACCTCGCCGCGATGCGCAACGCGATGCAGAAGCTCGGCGGCGAGCCGGAGAAGATCAATCCGCTGGTCCCCGTCGATCTCGTCATCGACCATTCCGTGATCGTGAACTTCTTCGGCGACAACAAGGCTTTCGGCAAGAACGTCACCGAGGAATACAAGCAGAATCAGGAGCGCTATGAGTTCCTGAAGTGGGGCCAGAAGGCGTTCTCGAACTTCTCCGTCGTGCCGCCCGGCACCGGCATCTGCCACCAGGTCAATCTGGAATATCTGGCCCAGACGGTCTGGACCAAGAAGGAAAAGATGACGGTCGGCAAGAAGACCGGCACCTTCGAGGTCGCTTATCCCGACTCGCTGGTCGGCACCGATTCCCACACCACCATGGTCAACGGCCTGGCCGTGCTCGGCTGGGGCGTCGGCGGCATCGAGGCGGAAGCCTGCATGCTCGGCCAGCCGCTGTCGATGCTGCTGCCCAACGTCGTCGGCTTCAAGCTGAAGGGCGCGCTGAAGGAGGGCGTCACCGCGACCGACCTTGTGCTGACCGTGACGCAGATGCTGCGCAAGCTCGGCGTCGTCGGCAAGTTCGTCGAGTTCTTCGGCCCCGGTCTCGACCATCTCTCCGTCGCCGACAAGGCGACCATCGCCAACATGGCCCCTGAGTATGGCGCGACCTGCGGCTTCTTCCCGGTCGACGCCGCCGCGCTCGACTATCTCAAGACCTCCGGCCGGGCCTCGGCGCGCGTTGCGCTGGTGCAGGCCTATGCGAAGGCGCAAGGGCTCTTCCGCACCGCCAAATCGCCCGACCCGCTGTTCACGGAAACGCTGACGCTCGACCTCGGCGACGTCGTGCCGTCGCTGGCCGGCCCGAAGCGCCCCGAAGGCCGCATTGCGCTGCCCACGGTCGCGGAAGGCTTTTCGCTCGCGCTCAGCAGCGAGTACAAGAAGGCCGAGGAGCCTGCGAAGCGCTTCCCCGTCGAAGGCAAGAATTTCGATCTCGGCCATGGCGACGTCGTGATCGCCGCGATCACCTCGTGCACCAACACCTCGAATCCGAGCGTCCTGATCGGGGCCGGCCTGCTCGCACGCAATGCGGCAGCGAAGGGCCTCAAGGCGAAGCCGTGGGTGAAGACCTCGCTTGCCCCGGGCAGCCAGGTAGTCGCGGAATATCTCGCCAATTCCGGCCTTCAGGCCGACCTCGACAAGGTCGGCTTCAACCTGGTCGGCTTCGGCTGCACCACCTGCATCGGCAATTCCGGTCCGCTGCCGGAGGAGATCTCGAAGTCGATCAACGACAACGGCATCGTCGCGGCCGCCGTGCTCTCCGGCAACCGCAATTTCGAGGGCCGCGTCTCGCCGGACGTGCAGGCGAACTATCTGGCCTCGCCGCCGCTGGTCGTCGCCTACGCGCTCGCGGGCAGCGTGACCAAGAACCTCGCCACCGAGCCGCTCGGCGAAGGCAAGGACGGCAAGGCGGTGTACCTGAAGGACATCTGGCCGACGACGAAAGAAATCAACGCCTTCATGAAGAGGTTCGTGACCGCGTCGATCTTCAAGAAGAAGTATGCCGACGTGTTCAAGGGCGACACCAACTGGCGCAAGATCAAGACGGTCGAGAGCGAGACCTATCGCTGGAACATGAGCTCGACCTACGTGCAGAACCCGCCATATTTCGACGGCATGAAGAAGGAGCCGGAGCCGGTCACCGACATCGTCGAGGCGCGCATCCTCGCCATGTTCGGCCACAAGATCACCACCGACCACATCTCGCCGGCCGGCTCGATCAAGCTCACCTCGCCCGCGGGCAAATATCTCAGCGAGCACCAGGTGCGCCCTGCCGACTTCAACCAGTACGGCACGCGCCGCGGCAACCACGAAGTCATGATGCGCGGCACCTTCGCCAACATTCGCATCAAGAACTTCATGCTGAAGGGCGCCGACGGCAACATTCCGGAAGGCGGTCTGACCAAGCACTGGCCCGACGGCGAGCAGATGTCGATCTACGACGCCGCGATGAAGTACCAGGAAGAGAAGGTGCCGCTGGTGGTGTTCGCCGGCGCCGAATATGGCAACGGCTCCTCGCGCGACTGGGCCGCAAAGGGCACGCGCCTGCTCGGCGTTCGCGCGGTGATTTGCCAGAGCTTCGAGCGCATCCACCGCTCGAACTTGGTCGGCATGGGCGTGCTGCCGCTGACCTTCGAGGAGGGCACCTCGTGGCAGTCGCTGGGTCTCAAGGGCGACGAGAAGGTCACGCTGCGCGGCCTCGTCGGCGACCTCAAGCCGCGCCAGAAGCTGACCGCCGAGATCGTCTCCGGCGACGGTTCATTGCAGCGCGTTTCGCTGCTTTGCCGCATCGATACGCTGGACGAGCTCGACTACTACCGCAACGGCGGCATTCTGCACTACGTGCTGCGCAAGCTCGCGGCCTAAGCGCGGATTTGTGAACGATGGCTCACTGCGAAGTGAGTAGAAGCCTGAACGAAGGCGGCCTATCAAAAGGCCGCCTTCGCGCGTTTGCGGCACGTTTCGGATGGGCCCGGCCGGTGGAAAACCTCCTCCTGGACGGTTGCCTGGAAGGACGAATGTGCCGCGCCCCGTAAGACTACGGTGACCATCAGGCGATAAGATTCCCTCTCACAAGCAATGGTGTGCGGCGTTCGACATGACAACAATGACGGCTTCTCATCCGGTTTCACGTTGGTCCAGTGCCCTCTGGTCGGGTGCTCTCGGCATCTGTGCGATCGTCGCCGTCATCCGCCCCGCCGAGGCTGATCCCCGCGCCGTTGTCGAATTGTTTACCTCGCAGGGTTGCTCGTCCTGTCCGCCCGCCGACAAGATCATCGGCGATCTGTCCAAAGATCCCTCGGTCATCGCGTTGAGCATGCCGATCGACTATTGGGACTATCTCGGCTGGAAGGACACGCTGGCGGATTCACGCTTCTCTGCACGGCAGCGTGCCTACTCGCGCGTGCGCGGCGACCGTGAGGTCTACACGCCGCAGGTCGTCGTCAATGGCTCGACCCATGTCATCGGCAGCGATCGGACCGGCATCGAGAATGCAATCGGTAAGACCGACAAGGGCACGGGAGTGATGAGCGTGCCGGTGACGATGTCGCTTGCGGGCAAGCAGATCAACGTCTCGGTGGCCGGGAGCAACGAGCCCACGGTCTCGCATGGCGAGGTCTGGATCTGCTCGATCGCCAAGTCGGTGCCCATCACGATCACCCGCGGCGAAAATCGCGGACAGCAGGTCACCTATCACAACGTCGTACGCAACCTGCTGAAGGTCGGCGACTGGACCGGCCGTCCGGAAAGCTGGACGGTGCCGATCGAGAATCTCACGCGCGATGGCGTCGACGGCGCGGTGGTCTATGTCCAGGATGGCAGCCGAGAGAAGCCGGGCCCGATGCTGGGCGCGGCGTACACGTCGCTGCACTGATTTCTTGGCGTCGTACTCTGCTTTCAATCCTCATGGTGAGGAGCGCGCCCTTGCGCGCGTCTCGAACCATGAAAGGCCCCCCGCTGATGCAATGGGCCTCCATCCTTCGAGACGCCGCGCAAGAGCGCGGCCTTCAGGATGAGGAGAGACAGCTTTTGTGCGGATCATAGAGTGCGAATCAGAGACAAGTTCGCAGGACCAGGAACATCCCGATCCAAACAAAAAAGGACCAACTTGCGTTGGCCCTCCTTGCCGTGCGTACAGACCCGATCCTGTCGACCCCGGGGGGCTGGGGGCTGAGGAATCCGGAACCGAAGGACCGGGTCAACGCACGTAAGTCTTTTCGCAATGCAGGGCGGCAGTCGCTAGGCGGAAAAGCGGCGATACTATGATTCCTGCTAACGATGCCGTGACGGTTTGCCGCGACAGAGTTCCACCGCTGCGTGTGTTCGGATCCGCAACCGATTCCATTGGTTGAGCAAGGGAGCCCCTTGCGGCGCGGTACGGTTGGCGCGATCATGCAATTGTCATGAGCGCAGTTCCCGGGACGGTCTTCGGGGATGCGGGGTCATGTCGCGCGATCAGGAGGCGCTTCCCATGAGTCTGATGTCGGAGGATGCCGCTCCGAGCGAGCAGCGCGCGGCGACGCGCCCCGCCGCTGCGACGCCGCTGCCGAACCGGGTGACGTTCAACCGCCTCGAACTGCACCGGATTCTCAATCTCTATGGCCGCATGGTCGCCGACGGCGAGTGGCGCGACTACGCCATCGACTTCCTGAAGGACCGCGCCGTGTTCTCGGTCTATCGCCGCGCCTCGGAAGTGCCGATCTATCGCATCGAGAAGGACCCGCGGCTCGCGCGCAAGCAGGGCATGTACAGCGTGATCTCGGCGACCGGCCTGATCCTGCGCCGCGGTCACGAGCTCGAGCGCGTGCTGCTGGTGATCGATCGCAAGCTGGCGGTGGTGTAGGCGGCGTCGGGTGGGCGCAACGCGCCTACTTCCCCGGCACCGTGCTTGCACCCTCGCCGAGGGCGCGCTGCATCATCACCGTATCGAGCCAGCGGCCGAATTTCAGCCCGACATTGGGATGCGTGCCGATCATCTTGAAGCCGCTCTTGGCGTGAACGCCGATCGAGCCGGCATTGGCGGAATCGCCGATCACCGCGATCATCTGCCGAAAGCCGCGCGCCTCGCATTCGGTGATCAGCCGCTCCAGCAGCAGAGAGCCGACACCGCGGCGGTGGAACGAGGGATCGAGATAGATCGAATTCTCCACCGTGAAGCGGTAGGCCGGCCGCGGCCGGTAGGCACCGGCATAGGCATAGCCGGCGACGCGACGATCAAGGATCGCCACGAAATAGGGATAGCCGCCGTCGATCAGTGCGCGATAGCGGCGCGTCATCTCGGCAACATCGGGCGGCTCCAACTCGAACGTCGCGGTGCCCTCGCGGACGGCCTGCTGGTAAATGGCGGTGATGGCGGGAAGATCGGCCTCGAGCGCGGGCCTGATTTCGGGTGCGGACATGGCGGCAAGATTAGAGCCTTCCCGCGGCCGCTGGAAGAGGGCAGGGCTGCTTCCCAGCCGTCATTGCAGGCGCAGCAGCCTCGATCTTCTCCGCTGTCATGCCCCGCCTAGTGCGCAATTGCGCACGGGGGCGGGGCATCCAGTACGCCGCGGCTCCTCGGCTTATCACGAACGTCTCTGGATACTGGATCGCCCGCCGGAGCCCGTCATCGGGCCCGCCAAAGGCGAGACCCGGTGGCGGGCGACGACACCGGGTATGTGACGACATCTGCCCCAAACAAAAACCCCGGCCTTTCGGCCGGGGCTGATGTCGTTCTCTCAGCCTATCGCTTAATCGCGCTGGCCGAGGAGCTGCAACAGCAGCGTGAACAGGTTGATGAAGTTCAGGTACAGCGATAGCGCGCCGGTGATGGCCGCACGCTCTGCGATGTCACCGCCGGCCGAGGCGTAGCCGTAGATGTAGTCGTTCTTCAGCCGCTGGGTATCCCAGGCGGTGAGGCCCGCAAACACCAGCACGCCGACCACCGACACGATGAACTGCAGCATCGAGCTCGCCAGGAACAGGTTGACCAGGCTCGCGATGACGATGCCGATCAGGCCCATGAACAGGAACGAGCCCATGCCAGTCAGGTCACGCTTGGTGGTGTAGCCGTAGAGGCTCAGCGCACCGAAGGTGGCTGCGGTGATGAAGAACACCCGCACGATCGAGGTGTGCGTGAACACCAGGAAGATCGACGACAGCGAGATGCCCATCAGCGCCGAGAAAACCCAGAACAGGATCTGGGCAGTCGAGGGTGCCAGACGGTTGATGCCCGCCGAGATCACGAACACCATCGCGAGCGGCGCCAGCATGAACAGCCACTTCAGGGGGCTCACGAACATCGCGTAGCCGAACGGCGTCAGGAACAGCTTGCCGACGCGGACGGCTTCCGGCGTCGGGACATCCGTCACGGCGGCCATGTAGACGCCGAGCGCCGCCAGGCCCGTGATGGCCAGGCCAATGCTCATGTAATTGTAGATGCGCAGCATATAGGCGCGCAGGCCGGCATCGACCGTCGCGGCGTCAACACGCCCGGCGGCCCTGCCGAAAGGAGAAGCGTAGTTACGGTCTAGGTCCGACATGGTCGAATTCCCGTTGGTTGGTCCGGTCCGGCACGAGGGTCGCCATGCCGCCGGTTCGTCAGTTCTATCTCGGATACCGATGCCAGCCGACTAAATTCTGGCTCACAATCGGGGCTCCGAACCCACTCGATATGTGGGAAACTAACACATTCACCGCAACCGTCCACGCGCGGCCGAATGTCGCCCTCGGCCACAATCCTGACGGGAGGACGTGGTTAACCGCAGGAATCGTGCGATTCCGCTCCCGCGCGGTCAGCCGCTACCTTTTGTCACAAATTCCGCAACACCGTCGCGGGCTTTTTGTTCAATGCCAGCAACGTGCCGGCGAGCCCGAGCCCGACCGTGACGACGAGCGCGGCCGCGACCACGCCGGCCGCGCTGCCGGCCTGCCAGACGAAACTCAGCGTCATCAGCCGCGTCACGATCATCCAGGCCGCGATGCTGCCGGCGATCACGCCGAACAAGGCGGTGGCGAGCCCGATCAGGAGGTATTCGAGTGCATAGGCGCCGAGCAGCCGCAGCCGCGTCGCGCCCAGCGTCTTCAGGATCACCGCATCATAGACCCGGTGGCGATGACCAGCGGCGAGCGCCCCGCCGAGCACCAGGATCGCCGAGATCAGGGTCACGGCGCTGGCGCCGCGGATCGCCAGCGCCAGGTTGGTCACCACCGAGCCGACCGTCTCCATCACCTCGCGCACGCGCACGCTGGTCACCATCGGATAGGCATCCGCCACCTGCTTGATGATCTGGCCGTCGCCCGCAGCATTGCCGTCGGCTTCAGTCAACGTTGCGATATGGGTATGCGGCGCGCCCTTGAAGGCGTTGGGCGAGAACACAAGGACGAAGTTGATACCGAGGCCCTGCCAGTCGATGGTGCGCAGATTGCCGATTTTAGCCGGGATGTCGCGGCCGAGCACGTTGACCACGACCTCGTCGCCAAGCTTGAGGCCGAGACCGTCAGCAATCTTCTTTTCCATCGAGACCAGCGGCGGGCCGGAATAGTCGGCGCTCCACCATTCGCCCTCGACCACCTTGGAACCCTTCGGCAGCTCGCCGGTGTAGGTCAGGCCACGGTCGCTCTGCAGCACCCATTCGGAATCGGTGGAGGGCTTGAGCTCCTCGGCGCGCAACCCGCGCGCGCCGACGATGCGGCCGCGCAGCATCGGCACGTCCTCGACCTTGGCGCCGGGAGCGATCTGGCGCAGATAACCGTCGAACTGCTCGGCTTGCGCGCTCGGGATGTCGATGAAGAAGAACGATGGCGCCTGATCGGGGAGCGCGGCCAGAAACTGCCGACGCAAATTGCCGTCGATCTGGGTGATGGTGACAAGCACGGCGAGCCCGAGCCCCAGCGACAGCACGACGGACGGCGTCAGCGCGCCCGGCCGGTGGATGTTGGCGATGGCGAGCCGCAGCATCGGCAGCTGCGTTCGCGGCAGCCGCCGAGCGATGGCCATCAGCAAGGCGGCGATGCCGCGCAGCAGGGCGAACACGACGATGGAGGACGCCACGAACACCGCGGCGATGCGCTTGTCGAATGAGAGACCGATCACGACGGCAACGAGCAGGACGATCACAACGCCCATGAACACGAGGTAGCCCAGGCGCGGCCGGTGCCATTCGGAGCTGATGGTGTCGCGGAACAGCGCGGCCACGGGCACGTCGTGGACGCGGCCGAGCGGCCAGAGGCCGAAGGCCAGCGCGGTGAGCAGGCCATAGATGAAGGACAACGCGAGCTCGTCGGCATGCACGGCCGGCACGACCGGCAGCGGCAACAGCTTGCCGAACAGGCCGACGATGGCGAAGGGCATCGCGGCGCCGAGCGCAAGGCCGATCGCCGAGCCGATCGCAGCGAGCAGGATCACCTGCGCGAGATAGATGCCGAACACGTCGCGGCCCGTGGCGCCGACGGCTTTGAAGGCCGCGATCACCTCGAGCTTCCGGTCGATATGACTCTTCACGGCATTGGCAACCCCGACGCCGCCGACCAGCAGCGCGGCGAGCCCGACCAGCGTTAGGAATTGGGTGAAACGATTGATGTTGCGCTCGAGCTGCGGCGAGGCGTTGGAGCGGCTGCGGATCTCCCAGCCGGCCTGCGGCGCGGCATTGCGCGCATCGGTGATGAAAGTCTCGGTGGCGCGTTCGTTGTTGGCGGCGTCAGGCAGCTTCACCCGGTAGACCCAGCGAACCAGGCTGCCCGGCTGGATCAGGCCGGTGGCGTGCAGGCCCGCCTCGCTGATCAGGAAGCGCGGGCCGAAGCCGATGCCGCCGGCGAGCTTGTCCGGTTCGGCCTCGACGGTGCTGCGGATCTCGAACGTCGCCGAGCCGATGGTGACGCGGTCGCCGGTCTTGAGCGACAGCCGCGCCAGCAGCGTCGGATCGGCGGCAGCGCCGAACGCGCCGTCGCGCATCGCCAGCAGCTCGGACATCGGCAGCGGCGGCGCAAGTTTCAGCTGGCCGAGCATCGGATAGCTGTCGTCGACCGCCTTCATCTCGACCAGCGCCAGCTTGCCGTCCGTCGAGCGCGCCATGCCGCGCAAGGTCGCGGCGGTCGACACGGTGCCGCGCGAGCGCAGGAAGGCGACTTCTTCCGGCTTGGCCTCGCGCTGGAACAGCACGAACGAAACGTCGCCGCCGAGCAGGGTGCGGCCTTCGCGGGCAAGACCGTCGGAGAGGCTCGCCGAGACCGAGCCGACGCCGGCGATCGCCATCACGCCGAGCGCGATGCAGGCGATGAAGACGTAGAAGCCGCGCAGGCCGCCGCGCAATTCGCGCAATGCGTAGCGCAGCGAGAGCGCGACGCCATTAGGCCTCGCCAACGGTTCGGCAGCCGTGCTCATGCCGGCGCAGTCTGGGTGTCGATGCGCCCGGAGCGCAGGCGGATCACGCGATCGCAGCGGTGCGCGAGCGAGGAATCGTGCGTGACCAGCACCAGCGTCATGCCGCGCTCGGCATGCTTGCTGAACAGGAGATCGACGATCTGCTGTCCGGTGGCCTCATCCAGATTGCCGGTCGGCTCGTCGGCGACGAGGATGGCGGGATCGGGCGCCAGCGCGCGCGCGAGCGCAACGCGCTGCTGCTCGCCGCCGGAAAGCTGCGTCGGATAATGATGCAATCGATCGCCGAGCCCGACCGATTGCAGCTCCTGCGCCGCACGCCTGGCGGCGTCCGGATTGCCGGCGAGCTCGAGCGGCACCGCAACGTTCTCCAGCGCCGTCATGGTCGGGATCAGATGGAAGGATTGGAAGACGATGCCGACCTGGCGGCCGCGGAAGCGGGCCAGCGCGTCCTCGTCGAGGGCATTGAAAGGCGTACCATTGACCACCACCTCTCCGCTATCAGGACGCTCCAGCCCGGCCATCACCATCAGCAGCGTGGATTTGCCCGAGCCTGACGGGCCGATCAGGCCGATCGTTTCGCTGCGGCCCACACGCAGGCTGATATCCTTGAGGATGTGAACGCGTGCCGCACCCGTGCCCAATGAGAGATTGACGTTGGAGATGGCGATGGTGTCCGGCGCGGTGCCGGCGAGCGAAGAGGTTTCGATGCGAGTGTCCATGGTCCGGTCATATGGCAACTCCGCTGGCGCGGTCGAGAGGCGTTACGGATTGTTCATGCACATAGCCGTGTTGATGCTCGCTTTGATGACGGTCGTCACGACGGCTTCGGCCGGGGGGCAGAAGCCGATCAAGCTCGTCGTGCTGGGCGATTCCTTGAGCGCTGGTCTCGGCCTGCCGGCCCAGGAGGCATTCCCGACGAAACTCCAAAAAGCCTTGCAAGCCAAAGGCATAACGGTCGACATGGTCAATGCCGGGGTGTCCGGCGACACCTCCTCCGGCGGCCGCGATCGGCTGGACTGGTCGGTGCCTGAAGGAACCGAGGGCGTCATCGTCGAACTCGGCGCCAACGACGCGTTGCGGGGCATCGATCCCGATTTGACGCGCGCCGCGCTCAGCGACATCATCCAGCGGCTCAAGGGACGCAAGATCGCGGTGATGCTGTGCGGCATGCTGGCGCCGCCGAATTACGGCGCAGATTATGCCGCGCGCTTCAATTCGATTTATCCGGATCTGGCGAAGAAATTCGACGTGCCGCTCTATCCGTTCTTTCTCGACGCCGTCGCCGCCGACGCCAAGCTCAACCAAGCCGACGGCATCCATCCGACCGCGGGCGGCGTCGACATCATCGTCGACAGGATCATGCCTACGGTGGAGGCATTCATTGGCACGATCGCTGAGCAACGGCGTTGAAAAGCAGGCAATGCTAACCGTAATTCCCAGGGTTTTACCGGGGTGAGGTTGGCCAAGCTTCGCAGAGTCACACAACTGCGATAGGAATCAGGGTACCGGTGATTCGTCGCCGGCTCTAATTTGGATACCGTCCTTGCCTTGAGGGCTGTACCCAAGCATCGGGAGTGCGAAACGATGCCGCGTTTGTTCACGGGTCTGGAAATTCCGGCCGAGATCGGCCAGTCGCTTTCCAACTTGAGGGGCGGCCTTCCCGGCGCCCGCTGGATCGATCCCGAAAATTATCACGTCACCTTGCGCTTCATCGGCGATATCGACGGTGTCTCCGCCAACGAGATCGCCTCGATGCTGTTTCGCGTCGACCGCAAGCCGTTCGAGGTGAAGGTGCAGGGCCTCACGAGTTTTGGCGGCCGCAAACCGCGGGCAGTCGTTGCGACGATCGCGCCGAGCAAGCCGCTGATGGAATTGCAGGCCGAGCTCGAACGGATGATGCAGCGGATCGGTCTCGACCCTGAAGGCCGCAAGTTCATCCCGCATGTCACGCTGGCCCGGCTGCACGACGCCTCCGATCGCGACGTTGCCGACTATCTCTCGCTGCGCGGCTACTTCCCGAGCAAGGCGTTCATGGCGGAGCGTTTTGTTCTCTTCTCATCCCGCGCCTCCACCGGCGGCGGCCCGTATGTCGTCGAGGACGCCTACGAGCTGTGTGCGTAGGTCGCTCTTGTGCCCCGGCCGTAGAGCCGGGGCCCCGCGCTCCGCGTTGAACGAAATTTGGCGATGAACGAAACAGTGGGTCCCGGCCCAGCGCGTCCGGGACACGAATCCGCATACCCCGTCCACCAATTCACGGCTTGCAATTTCCGTCCTTCTCTGGCGGAAAGGGCCATGCTCTCGACCCCCAGTTCCTCATTCCGCGAAGCCTATCAAGCCCAGATCGCCTCCGGGGCGATCGAGCCTGATGCCGCGCAGGCCGAAATCGCCGAAGCCTATGCAGCGCTCGACCAGCGGCTCGCGGCTTACAAGCCCGCGCGCAAGCAGGGTCTGCTCAGCCGCCTGTTCAGCAGCGACAAGGACGAGGCGCCGCGCGGACTCTACATCCATGGCGAGGTCGGCCGCGGCAAGACCATGCTGATGGACCTGTTCTTTCAGCATTCCTCGGTCGAGCACAAGCGCCGCGCGCATTTCCACGAGTTCATGGCGGAGGCGCATGAGCGCATCTACGATTATCGCCAGAGCATCGCGCGCGGCGAGATCGCCGACGGCGACGTCATCGCGCTAACCGCGAGTGCGATCTTCGAGGAGAGCTGGCTGCTCTGCTTCGACGAATTCCACGTCACCGACATCGCCGACGCGATGATCCTCGGCCGTCTGTTCGCAAAATTGTTCGAGCTCGGCACCGTCGTGGTCGCGACCTCGAACGTCGCGCCCGACGATCTCTACAAGGGCGGCCTGAACCGGTCGCTGTTCCTGCCCTTCATCAAGCAGATCACCGATCACATGGACGTTGCGCGGCTCGACGCGCGCACCGATTTCCGCCTGGAGAAGCTTCAGGGCGTGCCGATGTGGCTGACACCGGCAGATGCCGATGCGGATGCCGCGCTCGACCGCGCCTGGTCGAAGATGAGCGGCGGCGCCAGATGCAAGCCGCGCGACATCTCAATCAAGGGACGCATCCTGCACGTACCATGCTCGGCCCATGGCATCGCGCGATTCTCGTTCGCCGATCTCTGCGAGAAGCCGCTTGGGGCATCGGACTACCTCAGGCTCGCGCAGGACTATCACACCATCCTGGTCGACCATATTCCAGTGATGGACGTCTCTCAGCGCAACGCCGCCAAGCGCTTCATCACGCTGATCGACACGCTCTATGACAATGCGGTGAAGCTGATGGCCTCGGCCGATGCCAACCCGATCGCGCTGTACCTTGCGACCGAAGGCAACGAGGCCAACGAGTTCAACCGGACCGCGTCACGCCTGATCGAGATGAGCTCGGAATCCTATCTGGCGTTGCCTCACGGCCGCAAAGATTCCACCGCCAGCGGCTCGACCAAGGGTCTGGTAGAGACTTAAGTCCTATTTCTATCCTCCGGTCATTCCGGGGCGCGCGCCAGCGCGAACCCGGAATCTCGCGCTACAATTTCGAGATTCCGGGTTCGCCCGCGCAATGGCGCAGGCGCCCCGGAATGACGGCTTAGAGGCTGCTGGCCGGAATCGCGGCAAGCTCGACAATTGGGCATCCACCGACTTGAACGGGGGAGGCGAAAGGGATAACCACCCGTCTCAGTTTTCCCTCCTTACGTGTCTAAAGGACAGGCTCACATGGCGCGCGACAAGATTGCTTTGATTGGCTCCGGTCAGATCGGCGGAACGCTGGCTCACCTCATCGGCCTGAAAGAACTGGGCGACGTCGTGATGTTCGACATCGCCGAGGGTGTGCCGCAGGGCAAGGCGCTCGACATTGCGCAGTCCTCCCCGGTCGACGGTTTTGACGCGCATTATGCCGGTGCGAACTCCTACGAGGCGCTCGACAACGCAAAGGTCTGCATCGTCACCGCCGGCGTGCCGCGCAAGCCCGGCATGAGCCGCGACGACCTCCTCTCCATCAACCTCAAGGTCATGGAGCAGGTCGGCGCCGGCATCAAGAAGTACGCCCCCGACGCCTTCGTCATCTGCATCACCAACCCGCTCGACGCGATGGTCTGGGCACTGCAGAAGGCCTCGGGCTTGCCGCACAAGAAGGTCGTCGGCATGGCCGGCGTGCTGGATTCGGCACGCTTCCGCTACTTCCTGGCCGATGAGTTCAACGTCTCCGTCGAGGACGTCACCGCCTTCGTGCTCGGCGGCCATGGCGACACCATGGTGCCGCTGGTGAAGTACTCCACCGTCGCCGGCATCCCGCTGCCCGACCTCGTCAAGATGGGCTGGACCTCGCAGGCGCGTCTCGACGAGATCGTCGACCGCACCCGCAACGGCGGCGCCGAGATCGTCAATCTGCTCAAGACCGGCTCGGCCTTCTACGCCCCGGCGGCGTCCGCGATCGCCATGGCCGAGAGCTATCTGAAGGACAAGAAGCGTGTGCTGCCCTGCGCCGCCTACCTGAACGGCGAGTACAGCGTGAAGGATATGTATGTCGGCGTGCCCGTCGTGATCGGCTCCAAGGGCGTCGAGCGTGTGGTCGAGATCGAACTCGCCGGCAAGGACCGCGAGGCCTTCGACAAGTCGGTCGGCGCGGTGCAGGGCCTCGTCGCCGCCTGCAAGAAGATCGCCCCCGATCTTCTCGGCCGCTAAGCGCCAGCAATTCCCGCCGAAGTCCGAAAACCGGTCTTCGGCGGTTCCGTTTCCGGGGCCCGCGCATCGTGCCGGGCTTTCCGGTTCGGCAGTCCAGAGATCTCGAAGTCAAAGAATCCGGGTTGCAGTTCCTGTGGTATATGGTATGCCAGCCACAAGACTGAGGTGGGCCCTTGAGGTCACCGCCCGCGGGTTCAGGGAGCGACCATATGAATATTCATGAGTACCAGGCCAAAGCGCTGCTGAATGAGTTCGGCGTGCCAATTTCCAAGGGCGTGCCCGTCCTCAAGCCGGCCGACGCGGAAGCCGCCGCCAAGGCGCTGCCGGGTCCGGTCTGGGTCGTGAAGAGCCAGATCCATGCCGGCGGCCGCGGTAAAGGCAAATTCAAGGAAGCCAGCGCCGGCGACAAGGGCGGCGTCCGCATCGCCAAGTCGGCCGCCGAGGTCTCCGAATTCGCCAAGCAGATGCTGGGCGCGACGCTGGTGACCGTGCAAACCGGTCCCGCCGGCAAGCAGGTCAACCGCCTCTACATCGAGGACGGCTCCGACATCGACAAGGAATTCTACCTCTCGATCCTGGTCGATCGCGAGACCTCGCGCGTCTCCTTCGTGGTGTCGACCGAGGGCGGCGTCAACATCGAGGAGGTCGCGCACAACAGCCCTGAGAAGATCGTCACCTTCTCGGTCGATCCCGCGACCGGCGTCATGGGCCATCACGGCCGCACGGTGGCGAAGGCGCTGAAGCTATCAGGCGATCTCGCCAAGCAGGCCGAAAAGCTCACCGCGCAGCTCTACGCCGCCTTCGTCGCCAAGGACATGTCGATGCTGGAGATCAACCCGCTGGTCGTGACCAAGCAGGGCCAGCTCCGCGTGCTCGACGCCAAGGTCTCGTTCGACGACAACGCGCTGTTCCGTCATCCCGAGGTGCTCGCCCTGCGCGACGAGACCGAGGAAGATGCCAAGGAAATCGAGGCGTCGAAATACGACCTGAACTACGTCACCCTCGACGGCAACATCGGCTGCATGGTCAACGGCGCCGGTCTCGCCATGGCGACGATGGACATCATCAAGCTCTACGGCATGTCGCCGGCCAACTTCCTCGACGTCGGCGGCAGCGCCAGCAAGGAGAAGGTCGCGGCCGCCTTCAAGATCATCACCGCGGACCCCAACGTGAAGGGCATTCTGGTCAACATCTTCGGCGGCATCATGAAGTGCGACGTGATCGCCGAGGGCGTCACAGCCGCCGTCCGCGAGGTCGGTCTCAGCGTGCCGCTGGTGGTGCGCCTCGAAGGCACCAATGTCGAGCTCGGCAAGAAGATCATCCGTGAATCCGGCCTGAATGTGGTGCCGGCCGACAATCTCGACGACGCCGCGCAGAAGATCGTGAAGGCCGTCAAGGGAGGCTAAGGTCATGGCCCAGGACCATCTCGCCGCATCATCTCCGCTCCCCGAGCACGCGCGCCTCGCCGCGTTTGCCGGCGAATGGGATGGTGAAGAGATGGTCTTCCCGTCGCGCTGGACGGAGGGCGGACCGGCCACCTCTCACGTCGTCGCGCGGTTGGAGCTCAACGGGTTCTATCTGATCCAGGACTCGGTCCAGATGCGCGACGGCAAGCAGGTCTTCGCCACTCACGGCATCTTCACCTACGACCGCGACGATCGGACCTACAAATTGTTCTGGTACGACTCGCTCGGCTACACGCCGCCCTCGCCCGCCTCCGGCGGCTGGGTCGGCAAGACCCTGACGCTGGTGCGCGGCTCGCTCCGCGGCAATGCGCGCCACGTCTACGAGATCATCGACGACAATTCCTATTCGTTGAAGATCCAGTTCTCGCCGGACGCGGAAGGCTGGGCCGACGTGCTCACCGGCGTCTACCGCCGCATCCACTGACCTCTCACTCGTTAGTTCGCGAAAGCAGACCTCATGTCCATCCTGATCGACAAGAACACCAAGGTCATCTGCCAGGGCTTTACCGGCAAGAACGGCACCTTCCATTCCGAGGCCGCGATTGCCTATGGCACCAAGATGGTCGGCGGCACCTCGCCGGGTAAAGGCGGCGCGACGCATCTGGGCCTGCCGGTGTTCGATACCGTGCGCGAGGCGCGTGAGAAGACCGGCGCCGATGCGTCGGTGATCTACGTGCCCCCGCCGGGCGCGGCGGACGCGATCTGCGAAGCCATCGATGCCGAGATTCCGCTGATCGTCTGCATCACCGAAGGCATTCCGGTCGTCGACATGGTGCGGGTGAAGCGCTCGCTGATCGGTTCCAAGTCGCGCCTGATCGGGCCGAACTGCCCGGGCGTCATGACCGCGGGCGAGTGCAAGATCGGCATCATGCCGGCCAACATCTTCAAGACCGGCAGCGTCGGCATCGTCTCCCGCTCCGGCACTTTGACCTATGAAGCCGTGTTCCAGACCTCCCAGGAGGGCCTCGGCCAGACCACTGCCGTCGGCATCGGCGGCGACCCGGTTAAGGGAACCGAGTTCATCGACGTGCTGGAAATGCTGCTCGCCGATCCCAAGACCGAGTCGATCATCATGATCGGCGAGATCGGCGGTTCCGCCGAGGAGGACGCCGCCCAGTTCCTCAAGGACGAGGCCAAGCGCGGCCGCAACAAGCCGATGGTCGGCTTCATTGCCGGTGTCACCGCACCTCCCGGCCGCCGGATGGGCCACGCCGGCGCGATCATCTCGGGCGGCAAGGGCGACGCCGGTTCCAAGACCGAAGCGATGAAATCGGCCGGAATCCTGGTCTCTCCGTCGCCCGCACGCCTTGGTCATACGCTTGCCGAAAAGTTGAAGGGGTAATTCACTTCTTCGTATTTTTCCGGGCGAAGTTTCGCAGCAAATAGGGTAAAGGGTGCCTGTCGCGCCGAGCCTCTGCCGGGAGCTCGGCGCCAGCGCCGTTTGTTATGCGCGAACCGAAATCGCCAGGAACTCCAGTATGTCTCGCCAGGACGCGAACGCAGCCTTTGCCCTCTCATCCTTTTTGCAGGGCACCAACGCCACCTACATCGACGAAATCTACGCCCGCTACCAGAAGGATCCGTCCTCGGTCGACCCCGAGTGGCAGGAGTTCTTCAAGAGCCTGAATGACCAGCCCGGCGACATCAGCAAGAACGCCGAAGGTCCTTCCTGGGAGCGCGCCAACTGGCCGCTGACCCCGCAAGACGAGCTGACCTCCGCTCTCGACGGCAACTGGGCCGAGGTCGAGAAATCGGTCGGCAACAAGATCGCCGCCAAGGCGCAGGCCAAGGGGGGCGGCCTATCTTCCGCCGACCTGCTCCAGGCCACGCGCGACTCCGTCCGCGCCCTGATGCTGATCCGCTCCTACCGCATGCGCGGCCACTTCCATGCCAAGCTCGATCCGCTCGGCATCGAAGCCCCGCGCAATCGCGAAGAGCTCGACCCGCGCACCTACGGCTTCAGCGAAGCCGATTTCGACCGCAAGATCTTCCTCGATCACGTGCTCGGTCTCGAATACGGCACGCTGCGCGAGATCACCGCGATCTGCGAGCGCACCTACTGCCAGACCCTCGGCGTCGAGTTCATGCACATCAGCAATGCCGCGCAGAAGGCCTGGATCCAGGAGCGCATCGAGGGGCCGGACAAGGAGATCTCGTTCACCCGCGAAGGTCGCCGCGCCATCCTGATGAAACTGATCGAAGCCGAAGGCTTCGAGAAATTCTGCGACACCAAGTTCACCGGCACCAAGCGCTTCGGCCTCGACGGCGGTGAATCGCTGATTCCCGCGCTGGAGCAGATCATCAAGCGTGGCGGCAATCTCGGCGTGAAGGAGATCGTGCTGGGCATGCCGCATCGCGGCCGCCTCAACGTGCTGACCCAGGTGATGGGCAAGCCGCACCGTGCACTGTTCCACGAATTCAAGGGCGGCTCGGCCAATCCCGATGCAGTCGAAGGCTCCGGGGACGTCAAGTATCACCTCGGCGCCTCCTCGGACCGCGAGTTCGACGGCAACCGCATCCACCTGTCGCTGACGGCGAACCCCTCGCATCTCGAGATCGTCGATCCCGTCGTGCTCGGCAAGGTCCGCGCCAAGCAGGACCAGCACGGCGATCCGCCGGATATGCGCATCTCCGTCATGCCGCTGCTGATGCACGGCGACGCGGCGTTCGCTGGCCAAGGTGTCGTTGCCGAATGCTTCGGTCTGTCGGACCTGAAGGGCTACCGCACCGGCGGCTCCGTGCACTTCATCGTCAACAACCAGATCGGCTTCACCACCTATCCGCGTTACTCGCGCTCGTCGCCCTACCCGTCAGACGTGGCGAAGATGATCGATGCGCCGATCTTCCACGTGAACGGCGACGATCCGGAAGCGGTCGTGTTCGCGGCCAAGGTTGCTACCGAGTTCCGGCAGAAATTCCACAAGCCCGTCGTTATCGACATGTTCTGCTACCGCAGGCATGGCCATAACGAGGGCGACGAGCCGGCCTTCACCCAGCCGGTGATGTACAAGAGGATTGCCGCCCATCCCTCGACGCTGGAGCTCTACTCGCGGCGTCTGATCAGCGAAGGCGTGATCACCGAGGGCGAGGTCGACAAGGCCAAGGCCGACTGGCGCGCCCGGCTCGATGCCGAGTTCGAGGCCGGCACGTCCTACAAGCCGAACAAGGCCGACTGGCTCGACGGCAAATGGGCGGGCTTCAAGATCGCCGACCAGGAAGAGGATGCGCGCCGCGGCGTCACCGGCGTCGACCTGCCAATCCTCAAAGACATCGGCCGGAAGATCACCAAGGTGCCGGACGGCTTCCGGGTCCACCGCACCATTCAGCGTTTTCTGGAAAATCGCGCCAGGGCGATCGAGAACGGCGTCGGCATCGACTGGGCGACCGGCGAGGCGCTGGCGTTCTGCACGCTGCTTCACGAACACCATCACGTCCGCCTGTCCGGACAGGATTCCGAGCGCGGCACGTTCTCGCAGCGTCACTCCGTCCTGATCGACCAGGAAGACGAGAGCCGCTACACGCCGTTCAACCATCTGGGCACCGAGCAGGGCCATTACGAGGTCATCAACTCGCTGCTGTCTGAAGAGGCCGTGCTCGGCTTCGAATACGGCTATTCGCTCGCGGAGCCGAACACGCTGACGCTGTGGGAAGCCCAGTTCGGCGACTTCGCCAACGGCGCGCAGGTCGTGTTCGACCAGTTCATCTCCTCGGGCGAGCGCAAATGGCTGCGCATGTCCGGTCTCGTCTGCCTCTTGCCGCATGGCTATGAGGGCCAGGGACCGGAGCACTCCTCGGCACGTCTCGAGCGTTATTTGCAGATGTGCGCCGAAGACAACATGCAGGTGGTCTATCCGACCACGCCGGCGAACTACTTCCACGTGCTGCGGCGTCAGCTCCACCGCGAGATCCGCAAGCCGCTGATCATGATGACGCCGAAATCGCTGCTGCGCCACAAGCGGGCGGTGTCGCGTCTCGAGGAGCTGGCGAAGGGCACGACTTTCCACCGCATCCTCTATGATGACGCCCAGATGCTGCCGAACGAGGCGATCAAGCTCGTCCCTGACGACAAGATCCGCCGCATCGTGCTCTGCTCCGGCAAGGTCTATTACGACCTCTATGAGGAGCGCGAGAAACGCGGAATCGACGACATCTATCTGATGCGCGTCGAGCAGCTCTATCCGGTGCCGCTGAAGGCGCTGGTGGCCGAGCTGTCTCGCTTCAAGAAGGCCGAAGTGATCTGGTGCCAGGAAGAGCCCCGCAACATGGGAGCCTGGCACTTCATCGAGCCCTATCTGGAATGGGTGCTGAACCAGGTGAACGGCGCGAGCCGGCGTCCGCGTTATGTCGGTCGTGCCGCCTCGGCCGCGACCGCCACGGGTCTGATGTCCAAGCATCAGGCGCAGCTGAAGGCGTTCCTGGACGAAGCACTGAGCTGAACTTTTTGAACTGTGTCATGCCCCGCCTCGTGCGCGACTGCGTACTGGGGTGGGGCATCCAGTACGCCGTGTCGTCCGTGCAGCATACGCACGCCCGGTTTGCTGGCTGGCTTGCTTTTCGCAGGCGATGACATCCGCACTTATGACCGCATTGGCGATCTCCTTAAGGAAAAGACCATGACTGAAATTCGTGTGCCGACGCTCGGCGAATCCGTCACCGAGGCCACCATCGGCCGCTGGTTCAAGAAGGCCGGCGACCCCGTCGCCGTGGACGAGCCCTTGGTGGAGCTCGAGACCGACAAGGTCACCATCGAGGTCCCGGCGCCCTCCGCCGGCACGCTGAGCGAGATCATCGCCGCCGATGGCGCGACCGTTGCAGTCGGTGCGCTGCTCGGTCAGATCACGGAAGGCGCAGGTGCTGCAAAGCCGGCCGCTGCTGCCGCGAAGCCCGCCGCTGCTGCTCCTGCGGCCGCTGCCGCCGCTCCTGCAGCAGCCTCGGCCGCGAAAGCGCCGCCGGCCGATGCGCCGCTCGCCCCCTCGGTGCGCAAGCTGTCGGCCGAGACCGGCATCGATGCCTCGACCGTTCCGGGCTCCGGCAAGGACGGCCGCGTCACCAAGGGCGACATGCTCGCCGCGATCGAGCGTGCGGCGTCCGCGCCGACCCCGGTCAACCAACCCGCCGCCGCCGTGCAGGTGCGCGCGCCGTCGCCGGCCGATGACGCCGCCCGCGAAGAGCGCGTCAAGATGACCCGCCTGCGCCAGACCATCGCGCGCCGCCTCAAGGACGTGCAAAACACCGCCGCCATGCTCACGACCTTCAACGAGGTCGACATGACCAACGTCATGGCGCTGCGTGCCCATTACAAGGATGCGTTCGAGAAGAAGCATGGCGCCAAGCTCGGCTTCATGGGCTTCTTCACTAAGGCCGTCGTGCAGGCGCTGAAGGACATTCCCGCCGTCAACGCCGAGATCGACGGCACCGACCTGATCTACAAGAACTACTACCACGTCGGCGTCGCCGTCGGCACCGACAAGGGTCTCGTCGTGCCCGTGGTGCGCGACTGCGACCACAAGTCGATCTCCGACATCGAGAAGAGCATCGCCGATTTCGGCCGCCGTGCCCGCGACGGCCAGCTCAAGATCGACGAGATGCAGGGCGGCACCTTCACCATCACCAATGGCGGCATCTACGGCTCGCTGATGTCGACCCCGATCCTGAACGCGCCGCAGTCCGGCATTTTGGGCATGCACAAGATCCAGGAGCGGCCGATGGTCGTCGGCGGCAAGATCGAGGTCCGCCCGATGATGTATCTGGCGCTGTCCTACGATCACCGCGTCATCGACGGCAAGGAAGCCGTGACCTTCCTGGTCCGCGTCAAGGAGAGCCTGGAAGATCCGGCACGCCTGGTGCTCGATCTCTGATTCCCGTTGCTCTGCGAGCGCCGTCGCCATTCGCGGCGGCGCGTGTCGAACCATGGAGGCGCGCATGACGGATAAGGTCGTTGTCATTACCGGCGGCAGCCGCGGCATCGGGCGGGCGACCGCGCTTGCGGCGGCCGCGCGCGGCTTCCGCGTCGTGGTCGGCTATGCCAGCAACAAGATTGCCGCGGACGAGGTGGTCGCGCAGATCGAGGCTGGTAACGGCAGTGCCATCGCCGTGAAATGCGATGTCGCGGAGGAAAGCGATATCCTCGAACTGTTCAAGCAAGCCGACAAGTTCGGCACGCTCGGCGCGCTCGTCAACAATGGCGGCATCGTCGGCAAGAGCGGCGTGCGCGTCGACGAGATGTCGGCCGAACGCATCCAGCGCGTGATGGCCGTGAACGTCACCGGCTCCATTCTCTGCGCGCGCGAGGCGGTGAAGCGGATGTCGACCAGGCACGGCGGCAAGGGCGGTGTCATCGTCAACCTGTCATCCGTCGCGGCAAAGCTCGGAGCACCCAACACCTACGTCGATTACGCCGCGTCCAAGGGCGCGGTCGATTCCTTCACCGTCGGCCTCGGCTATGAGGTCGCAGGCGAAGGCATCCGCGTCGCCGCGATCCGCCCCGGCCTGATCGACACCGAAATCCACGCCGCCGGCGGCGAGCCCGACCGCGCCCATCGCCTGGCCCATCTGGTGCCGATGAAGCGCGTCGGCACCGCCGAGGAAATCGCCAACGCCATCGTCTGGCTGATCTCGGACGAGGCCTCCTACGTCACCTCCGCCATTCTCGATGTGTCCGGCGGGCGCTGACACATTCTCATCACGCTCATCACGCTAAACCTACGGGACTTTCTCTCATGGCTACCTACGATCTCGTCGTCATCGGCACCGGACCGGGCGGATATGTCTGCGCGGTGCGTGCAGCCCAGCTCGGCATGAAAGTCGCCGTGGTCGAAAAGAACGCTACCCTCGGCGGCACCTGCCTCAATGTCGGCTGCATGCCCTCCAAGGCGCTGCTGCACGCGTCCGAGATGTTCGAGGAAGCCGGCCATTCCTTCGCGAAAATGGGCGTGAGCGTTTCCGCGCCGAAGCTCGATTTGCCGGCGATGATGAACTTCAAGCAGCAGGGCATCGACGGCAACGTCAAGGGCGTCGAGTTCCTGATGAAGAAGAACAAGATCGACGTGCTCCAGGGCACCGGCAAGATTTTGGGGACCGGCAAGGTCGAAGTCTCCGCCGACGGCAAGTCGCAGACAGTCGAGACCAAAAACATCGTGATCGCCACCGGCTCGGACATCGCGCGTCTCAAGGGCATCGAGATCGACGAGAAGCGCATCGTGTCCTCGACCGGCGCGCTGTCGCTGGACAAGGTGCCCGGCAGATTGCTGGTTATTGGTGCGGGCGTGATCGGGCTCGAACTTGGCTCTGTGTGGCGCCGGCTCGGATCCGAAGTCATGGTGGTCGAATTCCTCGATCGCATTCTGCCCGGCATGGACGGCGAGGTCGCACGGCAATTCCAGCGGATCCTTGAAAAGCAGGGATTTGCATTCAAGCTGGGTTCGAAGGTCACCGGCGTCGAAGCCAACAGCAAGGCATTGCTCGCGAAAATCGAGCCGGCCGCCGGCGGTGCCGCCGAGACCATCGAGGCCGATGTCGTTCTGGTCTGCATCGGCCGCACGCCCTACACTGACGGGCTCGGCCTGAAGGAAGCCGGTGTCGCGCTCGACGCACGCGGCCGCGTCCAGATCGATCCGCACTTCGCCACCAGCCTGAGGGGCGTGTACGCCATCGGCGACGTGGTTGCAGGCCCGATGCTCGCGCACAAGGCCGAGGATGAAGGCGTTGCGGTTGCAGAGATCATTGCGGGCCAGGCCGGCCACGTGAACTACGAAGTCATTCCGGGCGTCGTGTATACCACGCCGGAAGTATCCTCCGTCGGCAAGACCGAGGAGGAACTGAAGCAGGCCGGCGTCGCCTATACCGTCGGCAAGTTTCCCTTTACCGCCAACGGTCGCTCCAAGGTCAACCAGACCACTGACGGCTTTGTGAAGATTCTCGCAGATGCGAAGACCGATCGCGTGCTCGGCGTGCACATTATCGGCCGCGAAGCCGGCGAAATGATCCATGAAGCGTGCGTTCTCATGGAGTTTGGTGGCAGTGCGGAGGATCTCGCCCGCACCTGCCACGCCCACCCGACCCGCTCGGAAGCGGTCAAGGAAGCCGCGCTTGCGGTCGGCAAGCGGGCCATCCATATGTAGTCCAAGGCCCGAGCCGAATCGGGCGGGACAACACATGCTGCGCCGCCTTCTTCAACCGGTCTGGGTCCTGCTTGCGATCGTCTTCCTGATCGAAGCCTGGCTGTGGGACCATCTCGAGCCGATCGTTGCAAAAGTCGTCGCGGCGATCCCGCTCGCGCGCTTCAAGCAATGGCTGACGGAGCGCGTCGATGCGCTATCGCCGGCCATGACGCTGATCGTGTTTGCGGTCCCGATCATCCCGCTGTTTCCGCTCAAGCTGGTCGGCCTGTGGCTGCTCGCGCACGAATACTGGACGAGCGCGGTGTTCACCATCGTCTTCGCGAAGATGCTCGGCCTCGGCGTCACCGCCTTCGTGTTCGACGTGACGCGCCCCAAACTGTTGGAGATGCACTGGTTCGAGCGGCTCTACGAACTGGTGTTGAAGGTGCGCGCCAAGGCCGCCGCGCTGGTCGACCCGGTCAAGCGGCGCATCCGCGAGCTGATCGCCGGCAACGGCGAGGGATGGTCCTCCCGCACTCTCCGCCTGATCCAGCGCTTCCGCAAAAGCGTGCACGAAGCGCGATAGCTGCTCGCCTCATATTCGGTGCCATCTCCACAGACTCACTGTCATTGCCCGCGAAGGCGGGCAATCCAGTATCCAGAGACGTCGGTGATTGAACCGAGACGTCGCGGCGTACTGGATGGCCCGGTCCCGTCTCCGCCAAGGCTACGCCGGGGCCACAAGGGTACTCGGCCGGCCGGAGCTTTAGCCAAGGCGGCAAGCCGGGGCATGACAGCGGAATGTGTGGCGACGGATTCGCTGCGCCATCGTCACGCGCCGCCCTCAATGCAAATGCAATAGATGCGGCCACCACAGGCCGAGCGCGGTCATGATCAGACCGGCAATCGTCAGCACGCCACTGACATAGGCGAGCGCGAACATGCCGGTGATGATGGTGGCCGAGGCCAGCACGATGCCGATCTGGAAGGCGGCCGAGGCCAGCTCGAAGTGATGGTACTTCGCGGTCGCCTCGTCGCGATCGTGCTCGGCATGCTTGGCCTTCTCGGCGAGCTGCTCGGTGCCCTCGCCGGTCTCGGGCTCGGAGCGGTAGCGCTGCGCGGTCTTGGTCCAGTCGTCGACCTGTTTCTGCACCGTCGCCTTCATGGCCTCGTCGGTCGTGCCGCCCAGCGTCAGCTTGCCCTGTTCTGCCGCGGTCACCACCACGGTGCGGCGGATGCTCTTGGCCTGGAAGAACGCCCAGAGATTGGCAGCCTCGACGTTCTTGCTGATCGATTCGGTCTGGGCGCCCTTGCCCAGCGTTTCCGAGATCGCCAGGAACAGCGCCAGAACCGCGATCAGGAGCGCGATCTTCTTGTTCGAGCCGGACGCGTGTTCAGCGTGCTCGGCATGCTCCATGCTTTCATGTGCGCTCATGATGTCCCTCCTGCCTCGGTTCCCCACGATTGACCGAACCGCGTGCGCCGCGCAAGAGGCAAGCACGTTATGACGTCAGTGTGTCAGCGCCGCGGATGCGCGCTGGCATAGACTTCGAGCAGCCGCTCGGAATCGATGCCGGTATACACCTGTGTGGTCGAGAGCGAGGAATGGCCGAGCAATTCCTGAATCGCGCGCAGATCGCCGCCGCGCGAGAGCAGATGCGTGGCGAAGGAATGGCGGAGCGCGTGCGGGGTGGCGCTGTCGGGCAGGCCGAGCGCGCCGCGCAGCCGCTCCATCGCGAGCTGGATGATGCGGGGGCTCAAGGGCCCGCCGCGCGCGCCGACGAAGATCGGGCCCTCGGGGGGCAGCGGATACGGGCACATCGCAACGTATTCCTGCACCAGCGCGAGCACGTTTTGCAGCACCGGCACCATGCGGGTCTTGTTGCCTTTGCCGGTGACGACGAGCACGTCGCCCTCGCCCGGTCGCGGCACCTCGCGACGCTTCAGGCCGAGCGCTTCGGAGATGCGCAGGCCCGAGCCATACAGCAGCGCCATCACCGCAGCATCGCGCGCCAGAATCCAGGTCTCGCGTTCCTCGCCGGCGCGCTCGTCGGCATCGGCAAGCCGTTTGGCCGACGCCATCGGCAGCGGCTTTGGCAGGCTTTTTGCGACTTTCGGCGCGCGGATCGCGGAGAGCGCGCCGACCTTGCCCTTGCCTTCGCGCTCGAGGAAGCGGCCGAACGAGCGCAGGCCTGCGAGCGCGCGCATCAGCGAGCGACCGGCAATATCGTCGGCCCTGCGCATCGCCATGAAGGCGCGCACATCAGTGGCTTCCAGCGCGGCGAAGCGCTCAAGCGTGACGCGCTCGCCCCAATGGGAGCAGAGGAAATCCAGGCATTGCCGCAAGTCGCGGCCATAGGCCTCCAGCGTCTTCGGCGACAGCCGCCGTTCGGCGCCGAGATGCGACAGCCAGCGCGCCATCTCTTGCGCGACCGAGGGATCGGCGCTGGCGAGTTCGATGGATGGGGCGGCCGCTTTGCTCATGCACTCTGGACGTGGTGATTCCGCACAGTATATCGCATCACACCCGTTTATCGTTCGCTAAGGCCGCCCCAGGGCGCTAGCCTTGAGGCGTCCTAAGGTTCCGATTCTCCCTCCAAGCCAGCTCATGGATCATTCGTCGCGCAGCACGTCCGCCCCCGCCACTGCGACCCGCATGGTCGACGTGCTGGTGCCGGTCGCGCTCGACCAGACCTATTCCTACAAGGTGCCGCGCGGGATGGAGCTGAAGGCCGGCGATCTCGTCGGCGTGCCGCTCGGGGCGCGCGAGGTACTGGCCGTGGTCTGGGCCGAAAACGCCAATCCCGATCCGCGCCTGCATAACCGTCTCAAGGACGTCAGCGAGAAGCTCGACATCCCGCCTTTGAAGGGCGAGCTGCGCGCGGTCGTCGATTGGGTCGCCAATTACACGCTGAGCCCGCGCGGCATGGTGCTGCGCATGTGCCTGCGCATGGGCGAAAATCTCGGCCCTGAACGGATGCGCGCCGGCGTGCGGCTGGTTGGCGATCCGCCGAAGCGCCTGACGCCGGCGCGGCAGCGCCTGATTGCGGTGCTGTCGGACCGGCTGCTGCACGGCAAGTCCGAGGCCGCCAAGGAAGCGGGCGTCTCGGCCGGCGTGATCGACGGCCTCGTCGACGAAGGCACGCTCACGGTCGAACCGATGCCGCCGCCTCCGCCGCCGCCGGCACCCGATCCGGATTTTGGCCGGCCGGATTTCACACCGCTCCAACGCGCGGCGGTCGATACGATGCGCGCGCTCGCGGCCAACGGCACCTTCCACGTCGCGCTGCTCGACGGCGTCACCGGCTCGGGCAAGACCGAGGTTTATTTCGAAGCCGTGGCGGAAGCCATTCGTCGCGGAAAACAGTCGCTGATCCTGATGCCGGAGATTGCGCTCACTGGCCAATTCCTCGACCGCTTCGCGCAGCGCTTCGGCGTTCGGCCGCTGGAGTGGCATTCGGAGCTGACGCCGCGCACCCGTGCGCGCAATTGGGCGGCGATCTCCGCGGGCAGCGCGCCGGTCGTGGTCGGCGCGCGCTCGGCGCTGTTCCTGCCTTATGCCAATCTCGGCCTCATCGTCGTCGACGAAGAGCACGACCAGGCCTACAAGCAGGACGATGGCGTGCATTACCACGCCCGCGACATGGCGGTGGTGCGCGCGCATATCGCCAAAATACCGGTCGTGCTGGCCTCCGCGACGCCCTCGGTCGAGTCCGAGGTCAATGCGCGCAAGAACCGCTATCAGCGCATCGCGCTGCCCTCGCGCTTCGGCGGCCAGCACATGCCGCATATCGAGGCGATCGATCTCCGCCGCGAGCCGCCGGCGCGCGGCCGCTTCATCTCGCCCCGGCTTGCGGGCGAGATCAAGATCGCGATCGAGCGGCGCGAGCAGGCTCTCTTGTTCCTCAATCGCCGCGGCTATGCGCCGCTGACGCTGTGCCGTGCCTGCGGCCATCGCTTCGCCTGCACCATCTGCGATGCCTGGCTGGTCGATCACCGCTTTCGTCAGCGCCTCGTCTGTCATCACTGCGGTTTCTCGATGCCGCGCCCGCACGTCTGCCCGAACTGCTCTGCGGAGGAATCGCTGGTCGCCGTCGGCCCAGGTGTCGAGCGCTTGCAGGAGGAGGCGGCCGCGCTGTTCCCGGACGCGCGCACCATGGTGCTGTCGAGCGATCTCATCACCTCGATCGAGACGATGCGCAGCGAGCTTGCCGAGATCGCGGAGGGTCGTGTCGACATCATCATCGGCACGCAGCTCGTCGCGAAGGGGCACAATTTCCCGCGGCTCAATCTGGTCGGCGTGGTCGATGCGGATCTCGGCCTCTCCAACGGCGACCCGCGCGCGGCAGAGCGCACCTGGCAATTGCTCAACCAGGTGATAGGCCGCGCCGGACGCGAGCAGGGCCGCGGCGTCGGCTATCTCCAGACCCACCAGCCCGATCATCCCGTGATGAAGGCGCTGATCGCCTGCGACCGCGAGGCCTTTTACGACAGCGAGATCGACCTGCGCGAGAAGACGCTCTATCCGCCGTTCGGCCGGCTCGCCAGCCTGATCATCTCGGCAGGCGACCGGCCGAGCGCGGAAGGCTTTGGCCGCTGCCTGGTGGCGCTGGCGCCACGAGACGAGCGCGTGGTGGTGCTGGGGCCGGCGGAAGCACCGCTCGCGGTCATCAAGGGCCGCTACCGCTTCCGCATCCTGGTGAAATCGGCGCGCGGCTTCGATCTGTCGGATTATCTGCGGAACTGGCTCGCCGTGTGCCCGAAGCCGACGGGCAATCTCAAGCTCGAGGTCGACGTCGATCCGCAGAGCTTTTTGTAGGCGCTGTGCGCACTCTTTCCACGTCGTTGCGAGGAGCGAAGCGACGAAGCAATCCAGAGTCTTCCCGCAGAAAATTTTCTGGATTGCTTCGCTGCGCTCGCAATGACGGCGCGGGAGGGGTGCGCGCCTCCACCCTCGTTGCGCGCCCCAGAATGACGGCGACGCCAACAAAAAAGCCCGCGGTCCCCCAAGACCGCGGGCTTGCTTCACGCGCGCATCAAACTGATGAAAACTGCGCGGCTGAGATGAGGCGCTGGTTCGCGCGTTAGGAGACGACTTCCGCGGTGACGCGGCCGACGCCGGCGCCGGTCAGGCCGATGGCGCGGGCAGCGCCGGTGGAGAGGTCGAGCACGCGGCCGCGAATGAACGGGCCGCGGTCATTGATGGTGACGATGACGCTCTGCCCGCCATGGGTGACGCGCAGCTTGGTGCCGAACGGCAGCGAACGGTGCGCGGCGGTCATGGCGTTCTGGTTGAAGCGCTGGCCCGAAGCAGTCTTGCTGCCGGATTCGTTGCCATAATAGGAGGCGATGCCGGAGAAGCTGCGGCCCGTGCCCGACGACGGCGTCATCGACGCATTGGCGTTGCGCCAATCGGAGCTCGCGTTGGTATCGTTCTGGGCGTGGTGGCGGTGATGATGATGGTGATGCCGGTGATGTCTGGATTTGGCGGAAGCCTCGGTGGCAGTTCCACCGATGAAGAGAGTTGCGGCAACAAAAGCGATCGCCGTGCGCGGCCGGGTCGCAAAGCCCAGCGTCTTCAAAGACAGCATTTAGTGGTCCCTAAGCTAGTATTGCCACATATGTGGCTAGTGGAGCCCCCATCAGTTTGTGAGCGGTATGGCGTTTCCTTTCGCAATGCGGCGTGAATTGGGCAGTAAATCCGCTCTGTGTCGTCATGAAACATCTTGTTACCTGTGCCGATATTCGGTCGATGTTCCGCAATCCTTTGTTTTATCAATTCATTAACTAATCGATTACTTGGGAATACTGTAAAATGAAGTCATTTCCGCCAGCGTTTAGAATTGGGTAAGTATTCGGCTCATGGAACTGACGCGGCGGGATTCACGCCTTAGCGATCCGTGTTCATGGCCGGTATGCGCTAAGGGCAGGAACGAATGGGTGCCGAGCCGCCGCGAGGCTCACGGCAATTCCGTGATGCGGGAGCTCATCGTCACGCCATCGTGGCGTGCGACGAACTGGCGACAGATCCTCATGCCTTTAATTTGGCGTCATGTTGCACCTGCGCGCCTGCTATGTTAGCAAAGCCGCGATTTTAACGAGCCCGGCACCTCCCGTGCTGTTCGAAAAATCGAAGTCCCGCTTGAATTCCAAGGGCTTGGATCGCTAGGCGCCGCTTCGTGGCGACGGTTTTTCCCTTGCGAGTTTGACAGCAAAAAGAGCGCGTCTGTGGCTGCAGAAGATACGTCCGTTTCCGGTGTGTCCGGCCGTTATGCAACGGCCTTGTTCGAACTGGCCCGCGACCAGAAAGTGGTCGACGAAGTCAAAGCCGATCTTGAGAAATTCGAGGCCCTGCTGACCGAGAGCGCCGATCTCAATCGCCTCGTCCGCAGCCCGGTGTTCGCGGCTGACACCCAGTCCAGGGCCTTGTCGGCCGTCCTGACCAAGGCCGGCATCGCCGGCATCTCCGCCAATTTCCTGAAGGTGCTGACCGCCAACCGCCGCCTGTTCACGGTGTCGGACGTCATCCGCGCCTACCGCGCCCTCGTCGCCAAGTTCAAGGGCGAGACGACGGCCGATGTCACCGTCGCGGAAACGCTCTCGGGCAAGAATCTCGACGCCCTCAAGGTTGCCCTGAAGTCGGTGACCGGCAAGGACGTCGCGCTGAACGTGAAAGTCGATCCCTCGATCATCGGTGGCCTTGTCGTCAAGCTGGGCAGCCGCATGGTTGATAGTTCGCTTCGCACCAAACTCAATTCGATCAAGCACGCGATGAAAGAGGCAGGCTGATGGACATCCGCGCCGCGGAAATTTCCGCGATCCTCAAGGACCAGATCAAGAATTTCGGCCAGGAAGCTGAAGTCTCCGAAGTCGGACAGGTGCTGTCCGTCGGCGACGGTATCGCCCGCGTCTACGGTCTGGACAACGTCCAGGCCGGTGAAATGGTCGAGTTCGAGAACGGCACCCGCGGCATGGCGCTGAATCTGGAGACCGACAACGTTGGTGTCGTTATTTTCGGTGCCGACCGCGAGATCAAGGAAGGCCAGACCGTCAAGCGCACCCGCGCCATCGTGGACGCGCCGGTCGGCAAGGGCCTGCTCGGTCGCGTCGTCGACGCGCTCGGCAATCCCATCGACGGCAAGGGCCCGATCCAGGCCGACAAGCGCATGCGTGTCGACGTCAAGGCGCCCGGCATCATTCCGCGCAAGTCGGTGAACGAACCGATGGCGACCGGCCTCAAGGCGATCGACGCGCTGATCCCGATCGGCCGCGGCCAGCGCGAGCTGATCATCGGCGACCGCCAGACCGGCAAGACCGCGATCGCGCTCGACACCATCCTGAACCAGAAGCCGCTCAATGCGCAGCCGGACGAGAACATCAAGCTGTACTGCGTCTACGTCGCGGTCGGCCAGAAGCGTTCGACCGTTGCCCAGTTCGTGAAGGTGCTGGAAGAGCAGGGCGCGCTCGAATACTCGATCGTCGTCGCCGCCACCGCCTCGGATCCGGCACCGATGCAGTACATCGCGCCGTTCACCGGCTGCACCATGGGCGAGTACTTCCGCGACAACGGCATGCACGCGGTCATCATCTATGACGATCTGTCCAAGCAGGCCGTCGCCTACCGCCAGATGTCGCTGCTGCTGCGCCGCCCGCCGGGCCGCGAAGCCTATCCGGGTGACGTGTTCTATCTGCACTCCCGCCTGCTCGAGCGCGCGGCGAAGCTGAACAAGGACCAGGGCTCGGGCTCGCTGACCGCGCTGCCGGTCATCGAAACCCAGGCCAACGACGTGTCGGCCTACATTCCCACCAACGTCATCTCAATCACTGACGGCCAGATCTTCCTGGAAACCGATCTGTTCTTCCAGGGCATCCGTCCTGCGGTGAACGTCGGTCTGTCGGTGTCGCGCGTCGGCTCCTCGGCTCAGACCAAGGCCACCAAGAAGGTCGCCGGCAAGATCAAGGGCGAGCTCGCGCAGTACCGCGAAATGGCGGCGTTCGCGCAGTTCGGCTCCGACCTCGACGCCTCGACCCAGCGCCTGCTCAACCGCGGCTCGCGTCTCACCGAGCTCCTGAAGCAGCCGCAGTTCTCGCCGCTGAAGATGGAAGAGCAGGTCTGCGTGATCTGGGCCGGCACCAACGGTTACCTCGATCCGCTGCCGCTCAACAAGGTGCGCGCGTTCGAGGACGGCCTGCTCTCGCTGCTGCGCGGCAAGCACGTCGACATCCTCAACGTGATCCGCGACAGCCGCGATCTCTCCGACGACACCGCTGCCAAGCTGAAGTCGGTGGTCGAGGGCTACGCGAAGTCTTTCGCATAAGAAGGCCGTCAGGGCCGGGCTAAGGCGCGAAGCGCGTCTTCGCATCTAAAGTCCCGGCCAATCCACGCCTTCGCGTGGGTTATGAAGACGTGGATGCCCCGGGACAAGCCCGGGCATGACGATTGGGATAGGCTAGCGGCTTGATCGTAAGGGTCGAACCGCCGGGGTGAACGAAGAATGGCGTCACTTAAAGACATGCGCGTCCGCATCGCCTCCACCAAGGCGACGCAAAAGATCACCAAGGCCATGCAGATGGTCGCGGCGTCGAGATTGCGCCGCGCCCAGCAAGCGGCCGAAGCGGCGCGGCCCTATGCCGACAAGATGAGCGCGGTGATCGCCAATATCGCCAGCGCCGCCGCGGGCTCGCCCGGCGCGCCGGCATTGCTGGCCGGCACCGGCAAGGACCAGGTTCACCTGCTGCTCGTCTGCACCGGCGAGCGCGGCCTGTCCGGCGCCTTCAACTCCTCGATCGTGCGCCTGGCGCGCGAGCGCGCGCAGGCGTTGATCGCGCAAGGCAAGGAAGTGAAATTCTTCTGCGTCGGCCGCAAGGGCTATGAGCAGCTCCGCCGCCTGTTCGACAAGCAGATCGTCGAGCACATGGATCTGCGCAGCGTCCGCCAGCTCGGCTTCATCAATGCCGAGGACATCGCCAAGAAGGTTCTGGCGCGTTTCGACAACGGCGAGTTCGACGTCTGCACGCTGTTCTACGCGCGCTTCCGTTCGGTGATCGCGCAGATCCCGACCGCCCAGCAGATCATTCCGCTGACCGTGGAAGAAAAGGCGGCGAACGCGCCGGCGACATCCTATGAATACGAGCCGGAGGAGGACGAACTCCTCTCCCGCCTATTGCCGCGCAATATCGCGGTGCAGATCTTCCGCGCGCTGCTCGAAAACAATGCCTCGTTCTACGGCGCGCAGATGAGTTCGATGGACAACGCCACCCGCAACGCCGGTGAAATGATCCGCAAGCAAACCCAGATCTACAACCGAACCCGTCAAGCCCAGATCACCAAGGAGCTGATCGAGATCATCTCCGGCGCCGAGGCGCTCTGACGCACCAATTAAACGACGGTCGTTCAAGTACAGAATTTCGAAGGAGAGCTTCATGGCTACAGCAGCTAACCCGGTCGGTCGCGTCACCCAGGTCATGGGCGCCGTCGTCGACGTTCAGTTCGAAGGCCACCTCCCGGCCATTCTCAATTCGCTGGAAACCAAGAACGGCAATATCCGTCTGGTACTCGAAGTTGCGCAGCATCTCGGCGAGTCCACCGTGCGCACGATCGCGATGGACGTGACCGAAGGTCTGGTGCGCGGCCAGGAAGTGACCGACACCGGCCAGCCGATCGCGGTTCCGGTGGGCGCCGGCACGCTCGGGCGCATCATGAACGTGATCGGCGAGCCGATCGACGAAGCCGGCCCGATCCAGTCGGAAGGCAAGCGCGCCATCCACCAGGAAGCGCCAACCTACACCGATCAGTCGACCGAAGCTGAAATTCTCGTCACCGGCATCAAGGTCGTCGATCTCTTGGCCCCGTATGCGAAGGGCGGCAAGATCGGCCTGTTCGGCGGCGCCGGCGTCGGCAAGACCGTGCTGATTCAAGAGCTGATCAACAACGTCGCCAAGGCGCACGGCGGTTACTCCGTGTTCGCCGGCGTCGGCGAGCGGACCCGCGAGGGCAACGACCTCTATCACGAGTTCATCGAATCCAAGGTCAACGCCGATCCGCACAATCCGGATCCGAGCGTGAAGTCGAAATGCGCGCTGGTGTTCGGCCAGATGAACGAGCCGCCGGGCGCCCGCGCCCGCGTCGGCCTCACCGGTCTGACTGTCGCCGAGCACTTCCGCGACCAGGGCCAGGACGTGCTGTTCTTCGTCGACAACATCTTCCGCTTCACGCAAGCCGGCTCGGAAGTGTCGGCGCTGCTCGGCCGTATTCCTTCGGCGGTGGGTTATCAGCCGACGCTCGCCACCGATATGGGCGCGCTGCAGGAGCGCATCACCACCACGCAGAAGGGCTCGATCACCTCGGTGCAGGCCATCTACGTGCCGGCCGATGACTTGACCGACCCGGCGCCGGCGACCTCGTTCGCGCATTTGGACGCCACCACCGTGCTGTCGCGCGCGATCTCGGAAAAGGGCATCTACCCCGCGGTCGACCCGCTCGACTCGACCTCGCGCATGCTCTCGCCGCTCGTCGTCGGTCAGGAGCACTACGACACCGCGCGCCAGGTCCAGCAGGTGCTCCAGCGCTACAAGTCGCTGCAGGACATCATCGCCATTCTCGGCATGGACGAGCTCTCGGAAGAGGACAAGCTGACGGTGGCCCGTGCCCGCAAGATCGAGCGCTTCCTGTCGCAGCCGTTCCACGTCGCCGAAATCTTCACGGGTTCGCCGGGCAAGTTCGTCGACCTCGCCGACACCATCAAGGGCTTCAAGGGCCTGGTGGAAGGCAAGTACGACCACCTGCCGGAAGCTGCCTTCTACATGGTCGGCACCATCGAAGAAGCCGTCGAGAAGGGCAAGAAGCTCGCCGCTGAAGCGGCTTAAGCATTCTCATCTCGTCATCGCCGGGCTTGACCCGGCGATCCATCGAGAGCGTTTTGATGGATGGACCCGCGGGCCAAGCCCGCGGGTGACAAGCGGAAAAAACGGATAGCTCATGGCCACCTTTCACTTCGATCTCGTCTCTCCGGAAAAGCTCGCCTTCTCGGGCGAGGTCGACCAGGTCGACATCCCCGGCGTCGAGGGTGACTTCGGCGTGCTGGCGGGACATGCGCCGGTCGTCGCTGCGATCCGCCCCGGCATTCTCACCGTGACCACGGGCGGCAGGCACGAGAAGGTCATCGTGCTCGGCGGCCTTGCCGAAGTCTCTGAAAGGGGCCTGACTGTGCTCGCCGACGTCGCGACGTCGCTGGCCGAGCTCGATCGTGCGCAGTTCGCCGAGACGATCGCGGAGATGGAAGAGAATCTGAAGGAGCACGAAGGCAGCGAGCTCGATCACGCCATCGAGCGGCTGGACCACTTCAAGAGCATCCAGCACCAGCTCAACTCCACGGCTATGCACTAAGCCCCGGGGCACTGCTCCGGGGCTCAAGCCTAGAATTCGTGAACAGATTCAGCGCTCGTCACACCGTGGCGGGCGCTGAAGCTTTGCTGCACCGCGCCGTGCGCGCCTAGTTTAGCTGGCCCAATGCCGACGCAAATCGCGAAGGCACCGATGACGCCGCCGAGTGCCACGCGGCGATGGCGCCGATGTCGGCACCTTCACCATTCGATTGCGCTTTGCTGCCGATTCTACCCGACACTTCAAAGGCTTCACACTAACCACAGTGCATCGCGCCGAAGGTGCTCGGCTACTGTGCATGGGGTTGTTTTCGCAGTTTTAGTTTCCGAACCCCGCAAACTGCCGTGCCACGGCGCGGTAGACGTCGCGGCGGAACGGGACCACGAGGTCGGCGACGCGGTCGAGGCGCTCCCAGCGCCAGGCGTCGAATTCCGCCGGCTGGCCGTTCCGCGGCGTCAGCGGATCGATCTCGTCGTCACGCCCGGTGAAGCGCAGCGCGAACCATTTTTGGCGCTGGCCACGGAATTTCGCCAGCCGGTGCGTCTGCGGTCCGTCGTAAGGTGGGAATTCGTAGGTGAACCAGTCGGTCTCGCCGAGATAGTCGGCGCTGACGACGTTGGTCTCCTCCCAGAGCTCGCGCATCGCCGCATCGCGCAGATTCTCGCCCTCATCGACGCCGCCCTGCGGCATCTGCCAGTCGAGTCCCGGCAGGATGATCTCGGGCCCGTCGCCCTTGAAGCGGTGGCCGATCAGCACGCGGCCATTGGCGTTGAACAGGGCGATGCCCACATTGGGGCGGTAGGGCTTTTCCGTCACGCGTGCATCTTTCGCTGTCACTCCGCGCGATGGATTAGCACCGAACCTGGAACGGCAACTCGAATTATTGATCCGCCAGCGCGGAAAATTCCATCACCACGCGTTCATAGACCGGACGCTTGAACGGGATGATCAAGCCCGGGAGGTTCTTCATCGGCTCCCAGCGCCAGCTCACGAACTCGGCCTTGTGGCCGCCACCGCCGGGCTTTTCGACATTGATCTCGCTATCCTTGCCGGTGAAGCGCACCGCGAACCATTTTTGGCGCTGGCCGCGGTAGCGGCCCTTCCAGGTGCGCCCGGCCACCGTGCGCGGAATGTCGTAGGTGAGCCAGTCCGGCACCTCACCGAGCCGCTCGACCGAGCGCACGCTGGTCTCTTCATAGAGCTCGCGCTTGGCGGCTTCCCAGGTGTCCTCGCCGGGATCGACGCCGCCCTGCGGCATCTGCCAGACATGGGCGTCGTCGACATGCTCGATGCCGCCGGCGCGGCGGCCGATGAACACCAGCCCCTTCGTGTTGATCAGCATCACACCGACGCAGGTCCGGTAGGGCAGATCCTCGTAACGCGCCATTCCGCCAGACCCCTCGCATGCTGTTGTCGGTAGGACCTGATGCGGCCCGCCGGGCACCCGTGCCGTACCAATTCGTTGATTTAGCTGGATTTTGATTTCAGCATCGCGGTTGTCAATGGCACCAAAAGGATACCCCGGTCGCCCAATGTCTTGGTCCAGACGCCGATGCGCTCGATCGAGACGGGCAGGGCCGAGGCAGTGCCGACAGCGGCGCCGCGCTCGCGCGCCGTCGCTTCGAGCTTGTTCAGGGCGCGGTCGATCTCGGTCGGCGTCGGCACCACGTCGATCGCGATGTCGCCCTTCCCGAACGGCATCGCTTGGTTGGCCGCGGCCTGGGACGCGATACTGCGGGGTGAGGAGCCGTCGTCGAAGAAGCCGAGCCCGCGCTTGGCCGCTTCGCGGATGATCGGCTGCATCGCCGGCTCGGTCGCGATGAAGCGAGCGCCCATGAAATTGGTGAGGCCGGCATAGCCTTGCATCCGGCTCAGGTGCCAGTACAGGCGGTCCATGTTCTGATCGGTGCTGAGCGAGGTCAGCAATGTTTGCGGCCCGGGATCGTTGTCGGGGAAGTCATAGGGCTCCATCGGGATCTGGAGGAAGACCTCGTGGCGCTGGGCGCGGGCCCGCTCAGCAAGCTTGCCAGGGTCGGACCCATAGGGTGTGAAGGCCAGCGTCACCGCAGGCGGCAGCTTCATGATCGCATCGGTGGTCTTGGCGGCGCCGACCCCCAGGCCGCCGATCACGATGGCGACCACCGGCATCTTTGCGGCCTTGGCGCGGTCGGCATCGGCCGCGTAGACGTTGAACGGCTTCAAGTCCCCGGCGACCACCGGGATCATGCCGTAGCGCGACTTCTCCAGCAGTTTTGGTTCGATCCCGGCCATAACAGGCGGCGGTGCCGAAGCCGCCCCGCCCTTGTCGGTGGCCTCGCCAGCGCCGATCACGACGTCATGGCGTGCGCCGGTGGAGCCGTCGATCATGGTGACGGTCTTCTGCTCACTGGGAGCGGCCTGCTTCGGCGTCTCCTTGGTCCTGCTGTCCTGACCGTGGCCGGCGGCGGCCGGCTTCTCTTCGGTAGCCTTGTCCGCTGTCTTGTCCGTTGTTGTGTCCGTTGTCTTGGGCTCGCGGATCGCGATCCGCATCATCGGCTCGCCGCCGAGCGGATCCTTGTTGAAGATGGCGAAGCCGGCAAAGGTGACCAGGAACAGGAGAAGCAGGACGGCAAGCAGCTGCATGGCCGTAAACGGCAGCCGCAGCCGGCGTTTCCGGCGCGGCTTGTCCTGTCCGAGCGGGGCGCTCAGATCATCGGCCGTTTCAGTCATGCGCGATCCCGAATCACTCGCAACGACGATACCACGCCGAGGTCAAGCGGCGGCAGGCCGGGATCGGCCGGGGGCATCAGGAGTTCCAAGCAAAAAGGGCGGCTTTTGCAGCCGCCCTTTGCAAGAAGTTCGTGTGAGCCGATTCTAGTTCGCCGCTTTGGGCTTGTCGGCGGCGGCCTTGTCGCCGCCCGGCGTCGGTGCGGCCGAGGCGCTGTTCTTGATGCCGTGGAGCAAATCGTCGGCAAGCTTGAGCGCCTTGTCGTCCTTGGCGTCCGGCGGGACGTAGGACTGCGAGCCGGTCTTCTCGTCGCCATCGTTCTTGAGGTGGCCGCGCAGCGACGCCTCGCCCTTGGTGTCGGTGCGGGACTTCAGCTCGTCCGGCACGTCCTGAAGCACTTCGATGTCCGGCACGATGCCCTTGGCCTGGATCGACTTGCCCGACGGCGTGTAGTAGCGCGCGGTGGTCAGCCGCAGTGCGCCGTTGCCGCTTCCGAGCGGAATGATGGTCTGCACCGAGCCCTTGCCGAACGAGCGCGTGCCGACGATGGTCGCCCGCTTGTGGTCCTGCAGCGCGCCGGCGACGATCTCGGAGGCCGAGGCCGAGCCGCCATTGACCAGCACGATGACCGGCTTGCCCTTGGTGAGGTCGCCCGCATGCGCGGTACGGCGCTGGGTCTCCTCGGCATTGCGGCCGCGGGTCGACACGATCTCGCCCTTCTCCAGGAAGGAGTCGGAGACGGTGACCGCTTCCTCCAGCAGGCCGCCCGGATTGTTACGGAGATCGATGATGTAGCCCTTCAGCTTGTCGCCGATCTGGTTCGAGAGATTGCCGATCTCGCGCTTCAGGCCTTCGGTGGTCTGCTCGTTGAAGGTGGTGATGCGGATATAGGCGATGTCGTCGGCTTCGACGCGCGCGCGCACCGAGCGCACGCGGATGTTGTCGCGCACCAAGGTGACGTCGAGCGGATTGTCCTGGCCCTTGCGGATGATCTTGAGCTTGATCTTGGTGTTGACCGGACCGCGCATCTTCTCGACCGCCTGGTTCAGGGTCAGGCCCTGCACCGCCTCGTCGTCGAGATTGGTGATGATATCGTTGGCCATGATGCCGGCGCGCGAGGCCGGTGTGTCGTCGATCGGCGAGACCACCTTGATCAGGCCGTCTTCCATCGTGACCTCGATGCCGAGGCCGCCGAACTCGCCGCGGGTCTGCACCTGCATGTCACGGAAGCTCTTGGCGTCCATGTAGCTCGAATGCGGATCAAGGCCGGTCAGCATGCCGCTGATCGCGGATTCGATCAGCTTGGTGTCGTCGGGCTTCTCGACATAGTCGGAGCGCACGCGCTCGAAGACGTCGCCGAACAGATTGAGCTGGCGATAGGTGTCCGCGGTGGCGGCTCGCGCGCTGGAGCCCATGAACACGGCGCGCGGTTGGGTCACGAACAGCGTCAGCGCCGCGCCGGTGGCCGCGCTGAGGAGGATTACTGAAGTCTTGCGCATCATCCGCGAACCTTCTCGCCTTCATTTGCGGCCCACCATGGGCCTGGATCGATTGGAGTGCCGTCTTTGCGGAACTCGACATACAGCACAGGTTGACTCGCGTTAGTGGCGAGAATGGAGGCGACCTGAGAGGTCGACCCCATGGTCGCGACCGGCTCCCCCGTGAGCACAAACTGTCCGATGTTGACCGAAATGCGCTCCATCCCGGCGATCAGGACATGATACCCGCCCCCGGCATTGAGGATCAAGAGTTGTCCATAGCTGCGGAAGGGGCCGGCATAGACCACCCAGCCGTCACACGGCGTTGTGACCTGAGAGCCGGGCTTGGTGGCCAGTGAAATGCCCTTCTGGACCCCGCCGATCCCGTCGGAACCACCAAAGTCCCTGATCTTGTTACCATTCACCGGAAGAGGCAGGAGCCCCTTTGCCGACGCGAAGGCAATCGCGGGCGTGGTCCGGGACCGGTCCTTGAAAGCGCCCGGGCCGGACTTGGCGCTGGCGGCCGCCTTCGCCTCGGCCTGCTTTGCCGCTTCGGCCGCCTTCTCAGCGGCCTTGGCGGCGCTTTGCAGATCCTGCTCCATCTTGGTGATCAGGCCCTGGAGATCGCCGACCTGCTTTGACAGCATGATCGCGCGCGAATTCTCGGCGTCGAGGTCCTTTTCCCGCGCCGCCTGCTGGCGCTGCCGCTCGTCGACCAAAGCAGTGAGCCGGCTCTGGTCGTTGCGAACCCGGTCGCGGTCGAGGGCGAGCTGGTCGCGTTCGGTGGCGATGTTCTTGCGCAGGGCGACGAGCTCGCCGAGGTCGCCGGCGATCTTCTCGGCGCGGCCGCGCAACTCCGGCACGACGGCGCCCAGCAGCATCGCGGTGCGCAGCGACTGCAGCGCATCTTCGGGGCGCACCAGCAGCGCGGGTGGCGTGCGCCTTCCGGCGCGCTGCAAGGCGGCCAGCACTTCGACGATGTCGGCGCGGCGCGAATCGAGCGAGGCGCGCATCTGTTGCTCGCGGCCGTTCAGCGTCCGCAGCCGGGCTTCGGCTTCGTCGATCTTGGTCTCGACGGTGCGCACATTGGCGGCGGTGTCGATCAGCTGCTGATTGAGTTGAGTGCGGTCCTGGCCGAGCGCGGTGATCTCGGCCTTGAGCTTGGCCTGCGCTTCCTCCGCGCTCTTCTGCCTGGCGCGCGCGGCCTCGAGCTCCTGCTCGCGCTGCTTGATTACATCGGGCGAGACAGCCGCGGTCTGCGGCGGCGTCGCCGTCTGAGCGTGCGCGAGGCTTGTGCCTGCGAGGCCAGTGATCAGCAGCAGGTTGAGAATCGGCGCACGCATCTCGTCGGCAAAGGTGCTCGTTGTGGCGCGCATCACGCGCGGTGATAGGGGTGGCCGGCCAGAATGGTGGCGGCCCGATAAAGCTGTTCCAGAAGCATGACGCGGACCATTTGGTGCGGCCAGGTCGCAGAGCCGAACGCGATCGCGAGCTTGGCCTTACGGCGCAATTCGGGCGAAAGTCCGTCCGCCCCTCCGATCACGAAGATAGTATGTCCGGCGCCTTCGTCCCGCCAGCGCGCCAGATGCCGTGCGAATACGGTGGAGTCCAGATTCTGACCGCGCTCGTCCAGCGCCACCAGGACCGCCTTCTCCGGAATATGGGCCGAGATCGCCGCGGCCTCTTCAGCCATCCGCGTTGCTGCGTCGCGCGCCCGGCTCTCCGCAAGTTCGTAAATCGAGAGGTCGCGAAATCCGAGCTTGCGGCCGGCCTCGGCGAACCGCTCGAAATAGCGATCGGCAAGCTCCCGTTCGGGGCCCTGCTTCAGCCGGCCCACCGCAATGACAGCAACACGCATGATGGCTTCAGCGTCGTGTTTTCAAGGTCGCGCGCATCAGACGCGCGCACGACGCTAGCATGCGCGTCAGCCGATTCGAAATCGGCTCGTCAGGCCTCTAGATCGCCTTCGCCGCCCCTGGGCCCTGCGTGTACAATCGCTCGAGATTGTAGAACTCGCGGACCTCGGGTCTGAACACGTGCACGATCACGTCGCCGGAATCGATCAGCACCCAGTCGCAATTGGGCAAGCCCTCGACATGGATGTTCTTGATGCCGTTTTCCTTGAGGCTTTTGGTGACGTTTTCCGCGATCGCGCCAACGTGCCGGTTAACCCGGCCGGTGGTAACGATCATGTAGTCGGAGTACGCCGATTTGCCGCGAAGGTCGATTGTGACCGTCTCTTCCGCCTTCATGTCCTCGAGGCGGGAGAGGATCAGGCTCAGCGTCTTGTCGGCGTCGGGTTGCGCCTTCAAGGCAGCTTTGGACGATGTTTTACGCGTAGGCTTAGCAACCTTGGGTAAAACAGACTTGGACAATACAGATGTGGCCAGGGACCATTCCTTTCACTGTATCGCGAACGCCGAATCCGGCGCTCACCGGTTACACTACATCATGTGGGGTTAAGGGTTTCAATATGCCAGAGAGCCTCAAATCCACACACTCCGTCTCACTTCGTACCTTTTCTCACTTCGTACCTTTCCAGCTCCCGTCCGGGTTCCGCAGGCCCGTCGACGAGAGATTCAGCTTCAATCCGGTCAGGAACACCCAGGCCGGCGCCGGCCGATCCGCAAGCAGTGCCGCCTTATTCTCGGGCAAGCGGTAGCGCGCCAGTGCCTTGGCGGCAGGAGAGGCGAGGGCACGAAAACTTTGCGGCGGGCGATCGATGACCGCAATCGGCACCTGGGCGGCGATCCGCCGCCAGTCCTGCCAACGGTGGAATTGAGCGAGGTTGTCGGCGCCCATGATCCAGACAAAGCGCAAGCCGGGTAAACGGCGGCGCAAGATGTTGATCGTGTCGATAGTGTAGCGCGTGCGAATGACGGATTCGAGACAGCTCACCTCGATCCTGGGATCGGCCGCGACGTCACGCGCCGCCTGCATGCGCGCGCCGACCTCATGCAGCGTGCCGTTCTCCTTGAGCGGATTGCCTGGCGTCACCAGCCACCAGACGCGATCGAGCTGTAATCGCTTCAGCGCGAATTGGCTGATTGCGCGATGGGCCTGGTGCGGCGGATTGAACGAGCCGCCGAGCAGGCCGACGCGCATGCCCTGGGTGTAGGGCGGGATCGCTTGCGCCACGAAGCGCGGCACGACGAAATTGTTGCTCAATGCCCGCCCCGAGCGGCTACGGCCGCGTCTGCCCGGTGCCGAGGACCCGGTATTTGAAGCTCGTCAGCTGCTCGGCGCCAACAGGTCCGCGGGCATGGAAGCGGCCGGTGGCGATGCCGATCTCCGCACCGAAGCCGAACTCGCCGCCATCGGCAAACTGCGTCGAAGCGTTGTGCAGCACGATCGCGGAATCGACCTCGCTCAGGAATTTCTTCGCGGCGACCTCGTCCGCGCTCACGATGGCGTCGGTGTGATGCGAGCCGTGGTTCCGGATGTGCGCGATCGCGCCGTCGACGCCGTCGACCACTTTCGCTGCGATGATCGCATCGAGATATTCAGTATTCCAATCGTCTTCGCTGGCAGGCTTTACGCGTGCGTCGGTCTTCTGCACCGCATCGTCGCCGCGCACTTCGCACCCGGCATCCAACAGCATCTCGACCAGCGGCTTCAGGCTCCTTGCGGCTCCCGCACGATCGACCAGCAGCGTCTCGGCGGCGCCGCAGACACCGGTGCGGCGCATTTTTGCGTTGAGCACGATCGATTTTGCCATGGCGAGGTCGGCGCTGGCATCGATGTAGACGTGATTGACCCCTTCGAGATGCGCGAACACCGGCACGCGCGCTTCCTGCTCGACGCGCGCGACGAGGCTCTTGCCCCCGCGCGGCACGATCACGTCGATCGCGCCATTCAATCCTGACAGCATCATGCCGACCGCCGCGCGGTCGCGCGTCGGCACCAGCGTGATCGCGGCTTCGGGCAGGCCGGCTTCGCGCAGGCCTTGCACCAGGCATTCATGGATGGCGCGGCAGGAGCGGAAACTGTCGGAGCCGCCGCGCAGGATCACGGCATTGCCGGACTTCAGGCACAGCACGCCGGCATCGGCCGCAACATTCGGCCTGCTCTCGAAGATCACACCGACGACGCCGAGCGGCACGCGCACGCGCTCGATGGTCATGCCGTTCGGCCGCTGCCAGCTTTCAGTAACGACACCGATCGGATCGGCAATGCCGCGCACGGTGCTGATGCCCTCCGCCATCCCTGCGACGCGCGCCGGCGTCAGCGTCAGGCGGTCGATGAAGGAGGCGGTCGCGTTGCCGGAGGCGCGGGCTTCAGCGACGTCCTCGGCATTGGCGGCGAGGATCGCCGCAGCGTTGCCGCGGATCGCCCGCTCCATGGCTTCCAGCGCCCGGTTCTTCTGCTCCGGCAGCGCCAGCGCGAGCACGCGCGCGGCTGCGCGGGCACGGGTACCGAGATCGGACATCAGCGCCTGGAGATCGGCATTGCCGTCAACGGCTTTGAGGGGGGCGGCCATGGGAGTCAACCTTCTGCTAAGGCGGTGTCCTAGCACGGAAATCCTGCGTCTGCGAAGGGCGGGGACGGTATGGCTGGTCTCCCGGCGAACTGGTGCAACAAGGCCATTGGCCCAACCGCGATGTCATGGCCGGGCTTGACCCGGCCATCCACGCCTTTTGCGGCTCGAAGAACGTCGATGCCCGGGACAAGCCCGGCCTGACGGCAAAGGCCTTAACCGCCCACCACCAGGTCGTCGCGGTGGATCATCTCCGACCGCCCGCTGATGCCGAGGATCGCCATCACGTCCGGGGACGAGCGGCCCTTGATCCGCTCGGCGACTTCGGCGTCATAGGCGATCAGGCCGCGGCCGACCTCGCTGGCATCGGGACCGCGCACGATCACGGCGTCGCCGCGGGCGAACTGGCCCTCGACCTTGATCACGCCGGCCGGCAACAGGCTGGCGCCGGCGCGCAGCGCCGTCACCGCGCCCGCATCGATGGTCAGCGTGCCCTTCGGCTCCAGCGTGCCCGCGATCCAGCGCTTTCGCGAGGTGATGGGATTGGCCGGCGTCAGAAACCAGGTGCAGCGGCCGCCATCGGCGATGGCCTGGAGGGGGTGCTCGATCTTGCCGGAGGCGATCAGCATGTGCGTGCCGCCCGTGGTGGCGATCTTGGCCGCCTCGACCTTGGTGCGCATGCCGCCGCGCGATAGCTCGGACTCGGCGTCCCCGGCCACCGCCTCGATCTCTGAGGAGATGCTCTCGACCACAGGAATGAGTGTTGCGTTCGGGTTGTTCTTGGGCGGAGCATCGTAGAGGCCATCAATGTCGGACAGCAGCACCAGCAGGTCGGCGCTCGCCATGGTGGCGACGCGCGCGGCAAGGCGGTCATTGTCGCCGTAGCGGATCTCGTTGGTGGCCACCGTGTCATTCTCGTTGATCACGGGGATGGCGCGCCATTCCAGCAGCTTGCCGATGGTGGAGCGCGCATTGAGATAGCGGCGGCGCTCCTCAGTGTCCTGAAGCGTCACCAGGATCTGGCCGGCTTCGATGCCGTGCGCGCCGAGCACTTCCGACCAGATTCGCGCCAGCGCAATCTGGCCGACGGCGGCGGCGGCCTGGCTCTCCTCGAGCTTCAGCGGGCCGCGCGGCAATTTGAGGCGGCTGCGGCCGAGCGCGATCGAACCGGAGGAGACCACCAGCACATCGCGGCCCTCGCGGTGCAGCTTGGCCATGTCGTCCGCCAGCGCCGCGAGCCAGGACGCGCGCACCTCACCCCTGTCGGAATCGACCAGCAGCGCGGAGCCGACCTTGACGACGATACGGCGGAATTGACTGAGTTCGGGGCTGGCCATGTGGGTAGATGTGTTGGCGCTGGATGCGATTGTTCGGAAAACGGCGGAGCAGACGGCGCCGATGAGCCCTGCTTTTGCAGCAGGACGGTGACGGGCGCAAGGCAGCCGCCATGGTAAACGGCGAATGTCGGCCTTGTGTCGGGCGTCCGCCCGGCTCTAATTGCGGTCAACGATAAAGGGCCGAAGAGGAAACGAATGGATCGCCGCAAATTCATGGCCGGATGTCTCGGGCTGCCGCTGCTGGCGCAGGCGGGTGGGGCGCAAGCGCAGGCCGGGCTCACAAAGATCATCTTCCCGTTCGCAGCGGGAGCAGGCGGCGACACGCTGTGCCGGCTGATCGCGCTGGAGATGGCGCCGGTGCTGCAACGGACCATCGTGGTCGAGAACCGCACCGGCGGCGACGGGCTGATCGGCATCAAGGCGGTCAAAGGCGGCAGTCCCGACGGCAGCATGGTGCTGGTGACGACGGGGCCGACCATGTATCTGCTGCCGATGGTGGAGACGACGCCGAGCTTCGACACGGCGAAGGACTTCTTGCCGGTGTCGCTCTTGGCGCGGTTCGAATTTGCGCTGGTGATCAACCCGGCGGTCGACGCCACTGATTTCAAGAGCTTTGTGACATGGCTGAAGGCGCATCCGGACAAGACCTCGTTCGGGGTGCCCAACAATGGCACCATCCCACATTTCATGGGCTCCAAGCTCGAGAAGGACCTCGGCATTCCCCTGACCCGCGTGCCCTATCGCGGCAGCGCACCCATCCTCAACGACATCGTCGGCGACCACATCTCGTTCGGCATCACCACGTTGGCCGATGCTCTGCCGCAACATCGTGCCAAGGGCGTGAAGATCATCGCGGTCGCGAGCGCGGAACGATCGCCGTTTGCACCAGACGTTCCGACGCTGAGGGAGAGCGGCATCGATCTTGTCGCCGACGCCTGGTACGGCATGTGGCTTCCGGCGGGCAGCCCGCAGGAGTTCGCGAGCAAGCTCGGCGCCGCCGCGCGCGCCGCGCTCGCCAAGCCCGAGGTGAAGGAGAAGCTGACGGCGATCGGGCTCATTCCGGTCGGGTCGACACCGGAAGGCTTGACGAAAGAGCTCGCAGCAAGCATCGCGTTATGGCAACCGATCGTGAAGGCGACGGGATACAGGATCGAGAATTAAGGCGTTGCTCGCACAACGCACCCCGCCGTCATGGCCGGGATTGATTCGGCCATCCATGCGCTTCCGCGCTCGACGCAAGACGTGGATGCCCGGCACAAGCCCGGGCATGACGAGCTGAGCGAGCAGCGCGCTCTCTATCCCTCATCCTGAGGCGCCGCAAAGCGGCGTCTCGAAGGATGAAAGGCCCGCGCTGTCGCAGCGAGGCCTGCATGGTTCGAGACGGCGCTTCGCGCCTCCTCACCATGAGGGGCTTAGAGCTTCCCTCGCTGCGCAATGCCGTCCTTGATCGTCGCCAGTTCGGCTTCGTCCCAGACGCCGATCAGAATGCCGCCCTTCACCTGGAGCTGGTTGTCCGCATAGGCCGCGATCTTCTCGCGCGGCGTCGTGATGTGGTCGTTCGGATGCAGCGCCCAGTCGAACAGCTCGGCCTGCAACCGCGCGATGATGCCGGCGCAACCGGGGTCATCGCCGCGGTCCACAAATTCGTCCGGATCGGTTTCGAGGTCATACAGCATGGGGCGGAAGCCGGAGGCGTGGATATATTTCCAGCGGCCGTCGAACACCATGAACAGGCGGCAGCGCTCGATGGGCTGGTTCAACTTCAGCCGCACATCCTGCATGGCGTAGTCATATTCGGAGAACGCCACACTGCGCCAATCTGATGGCGTGCGGCCGCGCAGCAGCGGCAGCAGCGAACGCCCTTCGAGAATGTGTCCCGGCACCTTGCCACCGAAATAGTCGAGGAAGGTCGGCGCGAGGTCGATCGCCTCGACCAGTGCATCGCTACGTGTGCCGCGCGTGGCGTCGGCCTCTTGCGACGGATCGATCACGATCAGCGGAATCTTCGCTGATTGCTCGTGGAACAGGTCCTTCTCGCCCATCCAGTGATCACCGAGATAATCGCCGTGATCGGAGGTGAACACGATCATGGTTGTCTCCAACAGGCCGCGCGCCTCCAGGAACTTCATCAGCACGCCCATCTGGTCGTCGATCTGGGTGATCAGGCCCATATAGGTCGGGATCACTTTCTCGCGGGCATCGTCGCGCGCCATGTTGCGGGAGTAGCGCATGTCCATGTAGGCGCCGAACACCGGATGCGGATTCTGGCGCTCGCGCTCGGAGCGGATCACCGGAATCATGTCTGACGTCGAATACATGCTGGCGTAGGGCTCTGGCGCGATATAGGGCCAGTGCGGCTTGATGTAGGACAGATGCAGGCACCACGGGCTGCCATCGGTCTCGGCCTCGGTGATGAAGTCCATCGCACGCCGCGTCATGTAGGGCGTCTCGGAGTGCTCGTCCGGCACGCGCGCGGCCTTGTCGGCATGCACCAGCAGCCAGCCGTTCTGCAACGAGCCGTCGTCGGCCGCGCCGGAATTGGCCCAATGCTCCCAAGGATTAGTAGCCTCAAAGCCCTGCTGGCGCAGATATTCATCGTATTTCGGGCGCGGCCGACCGGTCGGGTGCAGGCCGTCATCACGCTCGTAAGGTTCAAAGCCGCATTCGGAGACATGCACGCCGATGACTGATTTCGGCGGGATGCCGAGCGCCTTCATGCCTTCCAGATCGGGCGCCATGTGGGTCTTGCCAACCAGCACGTTGCGCACGCCGATCTTGTTGAGGTGATCGCCGAGCGTGGGCTCGCCGACGCGCAAGGGCCAGCCATTCCAGTGCGAGCCGTGCGAGCGCATGTAGCGTCCGGTGTAGAACGACATCCGCGACGGACCGCAGATCGGCGACTGCACGTAGGCCTTGGTGAAGAGCACGCCGCGCTTGGCCATGGCGTCGATGTTGGGCGTCTTCAGCGTGGGATGGCCGGTGCAGCCGAGATAGTCATAGCGAAGCTGGTCGCACATGATCCAGAGAACGTTCTTCGCGCCCGCCATGCGTCTCGCTCCTGACTTCGTTTGCTGGATATTGCGCTATCGATGCCGCGAAGAAAACCTCTCCCGAAGGGAGAGGTCGGCATCGGCCGACCTTGGCGGCCGTACTTAGCAGAACGCCGAAGCAAGCTTCGGCTACGGCGCCGGGTGAGGGGTCCGCTCTCTTGTCGGACGTTGGCCCGCTGCGCAGAGGTGTGGAGGGAGCGCGTCGCTCTCCTCAAGCCGACCACGGCTCCGCTTCGGCGGCGCTCTTGGCCTTGGCGGAGACCGGGTTCTCGCCGATCACGTCGGCCAGCGCGCGCAGCGCTTCCTTGACGCCCTGGCCGGTCACGGCGGACAGCAGCAGCGGCGTCTTCTTGGCGGCGCGCTTCAAGCGGTCCTTCTGCTTTTTCAATTCGTCCGGCTCGACCGCATCGATCTTGTTGAGCGCGACGATCTCGATCTTGTCCGTGAGCTGGCCGCCATAGGCATCGAGCTCGGTCCGCACCGTCTTGTAGGCCTTGCCGGCATGTTCGCAGGTCGCGTCGACAAGATGCAGCAGCACGCGGCAGCGTTCGACATGGCCGAGGAAGCGGTCGCCGAGACCGGCGCCTTCATGCGCGCCTTCGATCAGACCCGGAATGTCCGCCAGCACGAATTCGCGGCCGTCGGCATTCACGACACCGAGCTGCGGATGCAGCGTGGTGAAGGGATAGTCGGCGATCTTCGGCTTTGCTGCGCTGACCTTGCTGAGGAAGGTCGACTTGCCGGCATTGGGCAGGCCGACGAGTCCGGCATCCGCGATCAGTTTCAGCCGCAGCCAGATCCAGCGCTCCTCGCCGGGCTGGCCGGGATTGGCGTTGCGTGGGGCGCGGTTGGTCGAGGTCTTGAAATGCGCGTTGCCGAAGCCGCCATTGCCGCCCTCGGCAAGGACGAATCTTTCGCCGACCTTGGTGAAGTCGTGGATCAGCGTCTCGCGGTCTTCGTCGAAGATCTGCGTGCCCATCGGCACTTTCAGCACGATGTTCTTGCCATTGGCGCCATGGCGGTCCGAGCCCGAGCCATTCTCACCCTTCTGGGCTTTAAAATGCTGCTGATAGCGATAGTCGATCAGCGTGTTGAGGCCATCGGCGACCTCGATAATGACATTGCCGCCGCGGCCGCCATTGCCTCCGGAGGGGCCGCCGAATTCGATGAACTTCTCGCGGCGGAACGCCACGCAGCCGTTCCCGCCGTCACCGGAGCGGATATAGACCTTTGCTTCGTCGAGGAATTTCATGGGCCATAGGTAGGCCAGCCGATCCCGCGCGGCAACCCGAACTTCTCCGTCAATCGGCCGAATTTCGGCGATTTTGCCCCGTGCTTAACCCGCTGGTCGCCGCCGGATCAGGAATTTCTGCGTGCCCTCCAGCACTAGCTCCTTGCGCTGGTTGAACACGGTGCTTCTGAGCGTCACGGCGCCGGTCGTGCGCCCCGGCACCAGCTCGGTGATTTCAAGCGTGGGATAGATGGTATCGTCGGCGAACACGGGCTTGAGGAACCGGCTTGATTGCTCGAGGAAGCCGACCAGCGACTCCTCGACCATGAACGGAAACAGGCCGGCCCCTGGCGCGGTGTGAATCAAGGTCTGAAAGCCGTGGGCGAGCAGATGCGGCATGCCGCGGCTGCGGCAATATTCCACGTCGTAGTGCACCGGATGAGTGTCGCCGCTCGCGGTCTGGAACGCCGCGAACACGGCGGACGTCTGGGTGCGGCTGGGCAGCACGAAGCGCTCGCCGAGGACGAAATCCTCAAACCAGCGTTGCGTGGGGATCATGCGGTGCTGGGAGGGATCGAAGTCGGTCATGCGCTACACCATTCGGAACGGACCCGGTGCATGATCCCTATCGCGCTCCGCGCAGTGCGACAATGCGTTCAATTCACCAGAGGTGGACTTGTCCGGCGCGCCCACGCGATTAAAACGACGCAAATGCCCTTCTTCAAGTCTCTCTCCGCCTATGACGACCGCTCGGCACGGCTCGCCGGCATCGCCTTGATGGTGCTGTCGATCTTCCTGTTCTCGTTCGGCGACGCCATGGGCAAGTTCCTGGTCGGCACCTATTCGGTGGGGCAGCTCTTGTTCCTGCGCGCCTGCGCGGCGCTGCTCTTGCTGTCGCCGCTGATCTGGCGGCAGCGTCGCCAATTCCTGGAGCTGGAGCGGCCGCGGCTGCAGCTGTTTCGCGTCGTGCTGTCGACGCTGGAGGTGGCCGCCTTCTTCCTCGCGACCGTCTATCTGCCGCTCGCCGACGTCATCACTTATTATCTGGCCGGCCCCATCTTCGTCACCGCGATGTCGGCGATCTTTCTGGGCGAGCGGGTCGGCTGGCGGCGCTGGACCGCGATCCTGATCGGTTTCTGCGGCGTCTTGATCGCGCTGCGGCCATCCGCGCAGACCGTAAGCCTGCCGGCGCTGATCGCGCTCGGCGGCAGCCTGTCGTTTGCGACGCTGATGCTGATCACGCGCAGCCTGCGCAAGACGCCTGACATCGTGATGGCGTCCTCGCAATTCATCGGCACGTTTTCGCTGGGGGCCGTGCTCTCTGCATTTCACTGGGTGCCGCCGACATCGGGCAGCCTCCTGATCTTCGCACTGGCGGGATGCGTCTCGGTCACCGCGCTGTTCTGCGTCAACCGCTCGCTCAAGCTCGCGCCGGCCAGCGTCGTGGTGCCCTACCAATATTCGATGATCGTCTGGGCCGTGATCTTCGGCTTCGTCGTGTTCGGCGACGTGCCTGAGGTCGCAACGCTCGTCGGCGCAGCCATCATCATCGGTGCCGGGTTCTATATCTACTTGCGGGAGCGCGATCTCGGGCGTGAAAGCGCAGAAGTGAATCCGCCGGCTTGATCCCCACCCTCCCCTGGAGGGGGAGGGTCGCTACGCATGCAGCGAAGCGCAATGCGTAGCGGGGTGGGGTGACGCTCTCTCCGCATTGAACGCTACCCGAGTGGGGAGATCACCCCCCGCTCGCGCTTCGCGCGATCGACCCTCCCCCTCCAGGGGAGGGTGATTCGCCGGTCCAAACCGGCTACATGGGTAACAGACTAGACCGGCGACATGGGTAACAGGTCAACTATTCGGCAAGGAGGGCTTGCCGATGGCTTGGAAGGAGA
>NZ_JADPKG010000103.1:0-1053 GCF_023073875.1 Bradyrhizobium sp. 154 | reverse complement strand
CGCGCTCTTGTGTCTGGGAAATCTGCCAGAATGTGCAAACGGGCGGTTCTCGCAAAACCGCCCGTTGCTGGATCTGAGCCCGGTCGCGCTCAAAGGCCGTGAGCCTGTCGGGGAGCGAGGGACAGATCCGGTGGTCTTCCTCAACCCGAACAGTTGCATGGGCTTCGAGCCCGGACCGAGCAAGGAAGGGATTGGATGATGGCACAAAACGATCTTGTTGTCGCCGGTATCGACGTGGCCAAGGACAAGGTGGATGTGTGTATTCGATCATTGTCGCAACGGCGGACGTTCGCGAGCACGGCAGAGGGACGGCGAATGCTGATCCGTTGGCTTCGCAAGTACAAGATCACTAAAGCAGCGATGGAAGCGTCCGGCGGCTATGAGCGAGAGTGGGTCAAGGCGCTGCGCGAGGCCGATATCGGAACCCTGATTGTCGATCCGAAGCGGGTGCGCAACTTCGCAAGATCGGCCGGGCAACTTGCCAAGAACGATCCGATCGATGCGGAGATGATTGCCTGGTTCGCCGAGACTTTCATCGAGGCAAGAGGCCAAGCCTATGATGCAGCACGTGAGGAACTGGCGCAGATGGTGACTGCGCGCCAAACTCTGATTGAAGTGCGGACCAGCCTGCATAACAGGGGGGAGCATTCCACACCTGACGTTGTACAGAAAATGCAGAGTCGCCTGCTGAAGCAAATCTCCTTGGAAATTACCAAGCTCGAAGCAGCGATCGCGGCCCTGATCAAGGCCACGCCGCGTTTTGCCGAACTCGCCGAGATCATCGAGAGCGTGCCGGGTCTTGCCGAGGGCACGTCCGCCGGGCTGATCGGGGGGATGCCGGAGCTAGGCCAGATAAGCAACAATGTTGCCGCGGCCTTGCTGGGTGCTGCGCCTTACGACGACGACAGCGGCAAGCGTCGGGGTGTTCGTCATATCCAGGGCGGGCGGCGCAAGGTCCGCAATCTCTTTTACATGGCGTGCATGGGAGCCGCGACACGGCACAACCCGGTACTCAAGGCCTTCTACGATCGCCTGATCGCCAAAGGCAAAGAG
>NZ_JADPKG010000124.1:0-1060 GCF_023073875.1 Bradyrhizobium sp. 154 | reverse complement strand
CAACGGCAGCTGGAGCACCACGGTCACGCTCAACAACGGCCAGAACTCGCTGACCGCGCGGGTGAGCGATGCGGCCGGCAATACCGCGACCAGCGGCGCGGTGGTCTACACGCTCAGCACCACCGGCCCGACGGTGACCGAGGCCCTGGTCGCCGACACCGGCACCTCAGTCACCGACCACGTCACCGCCAACCCGGCCGTAAGCGGCACCGGCCTCGCCAACACCATGGTGCACTTCATCATCGACGGCAGCCCGATCGTGGCAACCGTGACCACCGATGCGCAAGGCGTCTGGTCGTTTACGCCGAGCGGGCTGGCCGACGGACCACACACCATCGTAGCGAGTCAGACCGACACTTTTGGCAACACCGGCAGCGCATCGCTGAGCTTCACCCTGGACATGACGGCGCCCGCGGTCGCGATCACCAGCGCGGGCGGACCGGTCAACCAGGCCAGCCAGACCATCACCGGCACGGTCGGCGTCGCCGATGCCGGCACCACCGTCACCATCCTGGACGGCACCACCGCGATCGGCACCGCCATCGTGCAGAGCAACGGCAGCTGGAGCACCACGGTCACGCTCAACAACGGCCAGAACTCGCTGACCGCGCGGGTGAGCGATGCGGCCGGCAATACCGCGACCAGCGGCGCAGTGGTCTATACGCTCAGCACCACCGGCCCGACGGTGACCGAGGCCCTGGTCGCCGACACCGGCACCTCAGTCACCGACCACGTCACCGCCAACCCGGCCGTAAGCGGCACCGGCCTCGCCAACACCATGGTGCACTTCATCATCGACGGCAGCCCGATCGTGGCAACCGTGACCACCGATGCGCAAGGCGTCTGGTCGTTTACGCCGAGCGGGCTGGCCGACGGACCACACACCATCGTAGCGAGTCAGACCGACACTTTTGGCAACACCGGCAGCGCATCGCTGAGCTTCACCCTGGACATGACGGCGCCCGCGGTCGCGATCACCAGCGCGGGCGGACCGGTCAACCAGGCCAGCCAGACCATCACCGGCACGGTCGGCGTCGCCGATGCCGGCGCCACCGTCACC
>NZ_JADPKG010000055.1:0-61216 GCF_023073875.1 Bradyrhizobium sp. 154 | reverse complement strand
TGATCGTAGTTGCCGGTTGCGAGGCGTTCTGCCATCGGCTGAACGCTCTTGCGATCGCCAGGACCGATCAATCCCGCAACGTAAAGGGGACACATCCGCCGCCGGGTCTTATGACCCAACCGCTGCAAGAACGGCTTCAGCCAGCCTTCGAGTTCGTCTTCCCATTCCGCCATGGTCAGCCCTCCAAGAGCCGACCACCCACGAATCATTGAAAAATCGATTCGGGAATCCTAAAAATTCAGAGGAATCCGACAATCTGCCAAAGTAGTGCTAATATTCAGGATAAACGGTCGCTTCAATTTTCCTTCGAAGCTGCACTTCGAAAGACAGCGACGAGCCGATCCCCTTCCAAAGCTCAACGTCGTGCTCGCCATTTGCTCGGCGCGACATCTCGCAGCCTGCTCATCGATGCAGTCGAGCTTCGCGGCGCAAATCACGCGCCGGCTGCTGTCCATCACGAAAACTCTATACCGCACGATGGCAGTCCGATCAAAAGGGGACCACCATCGTAGTCGAGTGTTCGTTTAAGGCAGCACCAAAGTAAGCGCGGGGCGAGGAACGTTTGTACGTGTGGCAATTCGGCTATACAGCGCCTGGAACTCCTCCGTGGCGGCTCGTCAGGGCGGCGGGCGCAGCACGCTTCAGGAGCCCAATCTGAACGCGTGCCGAAGCGAGCGGCTCGAGCTCAAGATAGAGAGCATCCCCAAAGTCATCAGCAGTACGCCGAGCCAGGTTACCGCCGGCTCTGTGCCTTGTTAGAAGCCTCTGCAGTGAGCACGATCGTGCCGAGCGCTATACTCAGAGGTTCGGACGAAGTTACCTCTTCGGTGGCGGGCATGGCCCCATGCAGTTGCTCATCACGGATTTGATCTTGGATCGGCACGGAGGGCGCGAGCGAGCGGCTATGCTGGGAAAGGAGGGCCGCTGACATCCCGGCGGTGCTAGTACCGAGATCGGAGGCCGCATCAGCTACCTTGACTCCGGCATGCGGCGGCCGAGGCGGCTCGGCTGGTTCGGAGCGCAGCAGCTCCGCGCGCATCAACGACCCCGTTCTGCCTTGGCCGTGCGGTCCCCCTTTCATCCAAACTGGCGGTGCTATCTTTGGCCACCGGGCGACGAACGGTCTTCTTCACCTTCCCAGTAGCCTCGGTCAGGAACCAGCATTTGCGGTGCCCGTCCATTCGATAGACCCAATGTTGGCCGTCGGGGGTCGAGCTGCTGGGGCGTCGCACGCATTCCGCTTGCGGTGGAGAGATCGTTGCAGGTGGGGGTGCAGCGGTATTGAAGATATCCACAAGAGGATTGGAGGAGGCAGGCGCCGTGGAAAGTGTTTCAACAAGGACCAAACTGACGAGGCACAATCGCAAATAACCGGACATCGAAAGCTCCCGGTGTTGCGCCCCGCCACCATGACCCTTCGCACCGACCTTGGCGGTCATGCGGCTCAAATCGCGCGACGCGATCGATTCATTGTGCTCGTGCCCCGAGGTCCGGGTCCGAATGCAAGGCCAGCGCAGCCCCTCAAGGTTGCAAAGTGCAGTCCCCGGTCGAATGGCCATTCCGCGCCTCGCGCGGAAAGGCGTTGGGTGGGCACGGAGAGAAGGGTGTGTGGCTAGGCTCTGACGAGTTGTTGCGCAATCGACACGTAAAGCATGGGCTTTGTATTTATCCCACTTCTCCGGTGGTTCGTCGTTTCGTTTGAGGTCGTCCATAGTGCGGCTGAGTAGATGTGCTATTAGCGCCGATGGCCAAGCTTGATTCCGAGCGTTAGGGCTTTCTGACGCAGAGAGCCTTCACTTCTTTCGTCAGCTCTGCGATTTTCGACACCGGTGTCTTGGATCGGGAATGCGCATGCAGCTCTTTGACATCCGTCTTGGTATACTCGCGACGCGCGATTGCCTTTTTGCTTTGCTTGGCAATAGCCGCTCCGATCAGTTTGGAGCAACTTATAACATGCTCAACTAGATCAAGCGATACGGCTCTGAGAATTTCGATCGCGCCTGTTTTTCAGAATCGACGCCTCAACAAGTTGATCACGTCTGTCGAGCTCAAAGTTTTCGCTTCGACGCCCAAAGCCCGTCAATAGAATGCGACGGCAACTCGCTTTGCCTTGCGCCACACCACTGCGCAGCGGCGCGGTCTTCCGTCCGGAACAAGGGTCAACGCAAATTCGTCGGGTAGTTTGTCATCCGCAGCAAGATCAAGAGCGGCGCCGAATCCCGATATGGTGCGAATGGTGCACGCAGTTGTCGATCGACCGAAGGTGATTACGCCGCACTTCTCAATCGGCGCCGAATGAGGGGTCTTCTCATCCATGATGTCCTCCAAAAGTAGCAATCGTGGGCGTCTTCCAGGTCCATCAAAAGCCAGTTCAACGCTCAACACACTTTCATGTCCTGTGGCTGCAGTCGCACTTCAGGCCTTAAGGATCCAACCGACTTCGACTATCTGTTCGGCCCTCGGTAGCGGTGGACGCGGAATAACGTCCTTGATTCCTGCTCGCGTTGGCCCGGCCGTTCATTCGACACGTATCTGACACCCGGCTACTTTTCCGTGGCAAGACCTACATAGCGGTAACTGCACAGAGATGGCGGGGCCTATCATTAGATCATTTAACTTGACGCTACGGCCTCATTCGAGCGTTCGGTCACGAAGAAGCCCACCAGCCGTCGGGAAAGGGCTCTAATCGCTCGTGACCGTCATTATCGTTCGCAGGCATGCGAAGAAGCGCCTCGACACGTGGGTTGAAAACTCGGCATGTGCTCAACACGGGACTGTTCGATTGGCCATGATGGTGCGCAGCAAAGCCACATAGAAGCGTGGGGTCAGTTGGCCAAGCAACGGCCCCCCTCTGAAAGGCAACCTGCCAACCGTGATCTCGATTTCGCTGCATGCTTCGCCTGCGATTGCTGGTCCCGTGCTGAGCTAACGTGAAACTCGGGTTGTTCCGGTAGTCGCGCCCTGGTGGAAGCTACGGAAATCGCCGCCTAAGACGACTGCCGCCAACCCAAGGCCAGGACGCATGCAGCGGCCAAGGACCAAAGCGCAATTGCGACCTGCTTATGCACGGCCATTCAAAATCTGAGCTTGGGCGCTTACGCCCATCTAGATCAAGAAAGCGCTAAGCTAATGGCCGCAACTTGTTTTGAACCACTTCAACGGCAATCCGAGGAGATAGCCTCGCTTTTTCAACTCATCTTCGGTTCTGTTCAAAATCCGGGCGATCAAGCTCGGTGATGTTCGAGAATTCACCAACTTCCGAAAGACCTCGTCCTCGCGTCTTGTCCAGCGAGTAGAGGACATGCTCACCTTGATACTCCTAACCTCAGCACTCGAAGAAACGGCTCCTGCATTGGGGCAGGGCAGGAGATGCTGGAGCCGCCTCTTCCGAGATCCTTGTGCGTTCGTCCGGCACAATTGGCCTAACCATAAACCGGAAATTAAATATTCTCTAATTTAATTTTGTTTATTTGCGATTAATTATTAATTGCCAGGCGTTGCATTAGGTGGGTACCCGCCCTCCGAGATGCGATAGAAACTCCTATTTCTCGGCGGCCGCCCCGCCTGACCTCGCTCCATAAACACGCCAGATCAGGTCACGCGGGCCCGCAAAATGTCCTTGGAAAGAGTATCGGGAAACTTGGCTGTCGGAAAAGCCTTCCGAGCCCATCTCTCCTTGTTCTCGACGGCTAGGCCACGTTCAAGACCGCATCATTTCGCGCGGAAGTGAGCGACAAGTTGTTCTGATGAAATCTGGTGCGAGTGGCCTCGGTTATGCCGAGGCCGCTCTCAGTGGCCACGGCGGGTCACCCGTCGCGCTCAGCGATGCCCTGCTTCAATTCAATCAGCGTAAACACGTGGTCGGCCGGATTCGGCAGTCTCGTTGGAGGCCAAGCAGCGTCGCGCCCGTTCGATCTGTGCGTCGGTAGCGCCGTGATTACGAGCGTACATCTCGGCCACCTTCGCCGAATATTTCGCGACGTAGTATCTGACCTCGCTGCAAGATATGCGCGTTGTGGGCCTGTGATGACGCGAGGCGAAGGCTTCGGACCCCAGGGGCATCAGCAGCAAGGCAACAATAGCCCCCGCGCGTACAATCATTCCCCGCCCCCTCGTTCTGTCTGCTTGGTACAGAGAGCAGGTCTGAGTCGCGCACACGACGCAAATTAAGAATGGCGCACTGGTCAAGGTGCCGGGAAACTGTTGCTCCGATGCTTCGGTCTTGCGGGCAATAGCTGCAGATGCAGGTGCTCGTGAAGCGACCCGATGCGGCTTCGTGTCAATGTCGGGGACGCGATCGTTGCATTGAACGGTAGCTATCGCCGCCGAAGGACTCTCCTTCTCCGCGCGACCTTCGGTGCCGCCCAATCCTTCTCGCGTTAGCGGCTCGCAGGCGTCGCCGGAGCGTCTGCAGTTCCCCAAACAGTGCGATAAGCCCCTCGACCCGTTCATGCAGAACAGCCGAGTAGTTGTAAACCTGACCTCGATTACTCATTACAGCCTCGAACAATGACTATTGAAACAATATGCAGGCGACAACGGGAAGAGTATGCAATCGGAGGTAGGACCATACAAGCCCCAAGACGGCAGCGTGAACGTGAAGGCCAGAGAGGGTAGTCGTTGCGCATCCCTTTCGCTTCGCGTTTCGGTTAGCTTCGTTTGAAGGTTCAGTCGATTTAGACAAGACGGGGATGCTGCAGGACAAGGATGGGCACCCGCGCCGGCACGCGTGTGGCGCTTACTTCCCTACTGATTGGCCGGGTGTTCGCTCAAGCGGCGGCCGAGGCTTGCCCAACCCCGTCGTACCCGAGGGAGCCTCGCCACTAGCTGTGGTGCTCCCAACCCGCTCAAACGTGGTGACGAATGCCGCGAAGGCGGCGACTATCACGGCAATCGCGAACAACAGGATCACAGGGTCGGGATTCCGCTCGGTACTCATGAGCAACTCCACTCAGACGGCCTGGTAGCTGAGCAGCCCTCCAACTAAGCTCCGCACCGGGGCGTATCAATTCGCTCGAGCTTCGGCCGAGCGCTTAAAACGCGGAGCTTATTACAGGTTCAAAATATTTGTTGGTCAAACCCGGGCGTTGGTTCAGATCTATCTCAGATCTTGGGTTAGCGCCTCGCACACGCGGGTGCTCCCCGCCAAGCGTCATCCCGATGTTATGCGGCTCTTGGACTGACGTCCTTAGCGTCGTCGAGGCTGAATAATATGTGGCAGGTTTACTGTCGTAGCCGGAGCGGTGACTGCGCTGCTTCGAGATTATTGAAGTCAACTGCGGTTGCGAGATCCGGAGGCGGTACCATCCACCGGCCGCGAGCACCACGTGCGCGATTGGAACGGTCGCCGATCCGAGCGGGCAGCTACATCGAACGAAGGCGTGCCGCCGATGTTAGAGAGAGCATCCGCCCGCAATGGATGCGAGTAGACTGGCCCAGGAATCAGCCCCGAGGCTGGCCAGGCCCGGTCGACTCTCTTGGCGCAACAGCACGCCGCAGAATGCGGCTCGAGCTTAAAACAACTCGCAGGACCATCAGAAGCAGGCGCCCAGGTCGCCGTCCAGGCATTGCGAGTAGGGTCAGCGCTCATTTGGAGCGCCTCCCGAAGCCTACAGGCACGGCTTCCAATCGCCCTTATGGCCACTTGGCTACCATTCGGGATCGTCGAAGCCGCCATACTCCCGCACGATGTACTCCCGCGTGAAGCGCTCGACCGGGCGCCAGTGCTCGCGAATGACGATTGTCGGAGTCGGGGGCCTCCAATAGTCAGGATGGATGACTATTGTCGGAGACGGCGGGTAGACATAGGGCGTATGAACACGCCAACAAACGTCTCCCCTACACGCAATAGCGGCGGAGGCGCCCGCACTGGAGAGCGCAAGAAGACCGGCAGCAACGCTAGCGCCTAGAAGAGCGTTCCTGCCCAATGACCGGTTCAGCTCGTTCATGTTTCCCTCCTCAGTAAACAGCGTTTCTTCTTTGCTGTCTCAAAACAAACCCCACCAGAAACCGCCTAGTTTCAAGCTTCTAAGATTAAAACTCACCTGACTTCGAAAGCAGCGATCAAGTTCTCAGCCATCTGGGATGGATTCAGCCCTCCCCTCTACCTTGGCGTAGCCATGGCGAAGTGACCGAGGGCGGCCGCCTAGCAGGGGCGCTCCTATCGCTTGGGCGGCCCTTCGCAATCCACGGCTCTCTTATTCGTGCCGAGCGCATCGGCTGTTAAGGGTTGGTTTAGTTCCCGGCATGATCATCGGGGACCACAACGGACCCGAGCATGCAATTGCGCCATGCCAATACATTGGAGATCGTGACCGTCGCAGATCACGGCAGGGGCGAGGTCGCGACGCGGCCCGTCACTCTCGAGAATCTGGCACCTGTTGGACCCTCAATGCGACAGCGGGTCCAAGCGATCTATCTTCCGGTCGCCTTGCAGCTCTACGGCGTGACCACCCACGAGCTGTTGGCGCGTTCGCGCGCTGTCCTCATTTTCACAAACGAGGTCGATCCGGCTGGCAATGTGACCGTCTTCGTCGACGACATATGCTCTGTATTCTTGCACCTTGCGCTCTGGTCTGTGCCGCCGTCCCGACGGGCACTTTAGAACGCATCAAAATTGGGAGTCTAGCCCGCGGGCGGCGCTCCCTTAAGGACGCCCTTACTCCGTCGGAGGGACGGGAGTTGCATTAAGAAGATTAGAGATGGCTGTCACCAACTGGGCCGGTGCAAACGGTTTAGCAAGCAAAAGGCTATTTGGAACGCCGTGAACTGGCCATTTGTCGGTGCTGGCTCCCGACATGTAGACAATGGGGAAATTAGGGTCGATGGCCCTGGCGCAACGTGCCACCTCCCAGCCGTCCACAGTGCCGGGCAGGTTAATATCGGTGACGACCGCTCGATATTTGCTGTTTGTACCCTGGAGCAGCGTTACTGCTTCCTCACCGGTGGCTGCCACTTCTGCTTCAAAACCGCCGTCAACCAGAGCGTCCTCGACGAGCTCCCACATGAGCTGCTCGTCTTCAACTACGAGAATTGCAAGAGACAGGTCTGCCACGATTGTCTCCCCGGCCCGGCCCGAAGGGAGCGCAGGGCAGCGTCAAAGTGCGCCTAGGGTCAACAGCGCCGTTTCACTGGCGCCGTGTGAACTACGAACCGAATTTCGCCGTCGGGCCAGGAGCTGACGCCTGCGGCACCCAGCAACTTTGCCTGCTAAGGAGCAAAGGGGCTTTCGGTTCGATGACTATCCGCTGGCCGCGAACAGATCCCACTTTCCGGGCAGGCCTTTCAGTTCGTAAGAACCGCGCTCGGCGAACTTAAGTCCGGCTCCCGCGACGAGGTCGGTGACGACGCGCGACACCAGAACTTCGTCGGAGCCGCAATGCGACATCACGCGCGCGGCCGCGTGCACGGCGACACCACCAATGTCGCTCCCTCTGATCTCAATTTCCCCCGTGTGCAGGCCGGCGCGGACGGATAGCCCGATCTGTTTCGCCGCCGAGCCAAAGGCCAGCGCGCAGCGCACCGCTCGTCCAGGACCGTCGAAGGTCGCGAGAACCCCATCGCCAGTGCTCTTCACCAGATTGCCGCGGTGTTTACCGACGATCTCTCTTGCAATCTGATTGTGATTGCCGAGCAGCTGAAGCCAGCGCTCGTCGCCCATCGCAGTCGCGCTGCGTGTGGAGCCAACAATATCGGTGAATAGCACAGTCGTTAGCACGCGCTCAAACTCAACCGCGCCGTGATCGCGGCGGCCAGTGACGAACTCCTCGATATCTCCGGGCACCGTCTCATTGTTGGCGGTCCAGACCGCGTGGTCGCCAATGGGATATTCGATGTATTTGACGCCCGAGATCGCGGCGGCAAGCTTTCGGCCGAGGTCGACCGGCACTTGGAGATCGGCCTTGCTGTGCAACACAAGGGTCGGCACCTGCAGCGTCGGCAGGATCGCGCTGACGTCGATCTGGCGGTTGAGCCGTAGGAGTGTTCGCAGCGCGCCGGGACTACTCGCCAACCGTTCCCACTTGGCATATTGCGCGATCACAGCTGGATCGACCGCCTCGCTGGGAGCGATGGTTTTGGTCAGTTCGCCGGTACCCCACAGCCTCAGGATCTGCTCGAAACGTGCCTCCCACGCCTCATCCGAGAGGCGGTCGGCGGATCGGCTGAAACATCCGGTCAGAATGAGGTGCGACACGCGCTCAGGGTATGTCGCGGCGAACAGGATACTCATACAACCACCTTCGGAGAACCCGACCAGTGCCGCGCGCTTAGAGCCGATCGTGTCCATGACGGCGCGGACATCGTCCATGCGCACCTCTAGCGACGGCGCCCCCGACATCCGGTCCGACATGCCCTGTCCGCGCTTGTCGAAGGTCACGACCCGAGCGAAGCTCGCGAGCCGCCGCAGAAAAGCGGTGTATCCTGGCAACTCGTGCTGAAATTCGATGTGTGAGATGAAGCCGGGAACCAAAATCAGGTCTATCGGCCCGTCGCCCGTCACTTGATAGGCGATGCTGACGTCGCCGCTCAGGGCATACCGCGTCTCGGGCAGCTTGAATCCAGTCATTGGCGAACCTTGGGCCTCCCCATTGTTGCCTCCTAAATAGCTGAGATCAACCCCCGAAGCTTCTGCCCCTCTGCTCCGGCGTCTAAAGCACCTCAGCATTAGTCCCGGCCTTGTCCGCCTTGGGGTCATTCGCGTCGATTCGGTCGTGTCGCCACCACGTCCGGTCTGGACTCGGCTGCCGACGGTTCTGGGAGGAACCAGATCCGACGAAAGGCCTAGCGTAAACGAGCATCGCAAACTGACCGCCAGTGCGGTATCGGTGTTGCGAGCTCCGACGGAGGCGCACATGAGGCGCAGCTGGTCGATGCTGATCGCCGTCGCTGGGGCGGTGTTGGTCTTCTTCTCCATGCCCGCCATTGGGAGCAGCGCGCCGGCTTCGATACGTCTGCCAAGCAAGGGGCAATCCGCAGGCATCGATCTATATGACAATCCCGACTCTCCGGGAGAAGCGAGCGTAGTGCCCCGTATGAGCGGGCCTTCTTTTCCGTGAAATTGATTTTCAGGAGGTAAGCCTGCTTCCGTTTGGCACATCCGTGCGTTGCGAAAGCCGGCGTCGGCGACCATCGTCACGATCTGCCCCGCCCACCCAGAACTTCAGGTCCGATGCCACTCAGCCAGTCCGAGAGACGGCGCAAGTGATCCTTGGAAGAGGCCTCGCAGAATTCGACGAACCCTAATCCTTCCGTGCGATCCAAGGCCTCACTACCCGAGGCGGGAAGTAGCGTGAACAATGAGCAGCTTCACGCCGATTGTTCTGGGAACGAATGGTCGCACGCAGACATTCTCCAACTCCACACTTAACAGGAGAATAGGATGCGCAAGTACCTGTTTGCTGCGGCGATCGTGAGTGCGATCGCGACACCCGCCATTGCGGACGAAGTTGGTGTTGGTGTTCAGGCCGGTCCGGTGGGCGGAGGCGTCACGGTCGGAGAGTCTCGCGAGCGCCGGCCCGTTGATCGGGACCAGACGACGGTCATCAAAGAACAGGAGCCCCGGGAAACCGATAGAACGACCGTCATTAAAAAAGAGAATGAGGACGGCAGCCAAGAGAAAACCGTCATTCATCACGATAACGACTAACAAATTGGCCCGGACCACCGTCCGGGCTTTTCTCTTGCCTTGCGACAATCTCTCCGACAGCAAGAACGGGCCGCCTGGAAATCCACATTAGTTCGGTAACGATTTCTAGCACTTGAGCCTCCATCAGAAGACCGCGTTCAGCAATCATCGAGAGCTGGGTACGCTGTGCCGCCTCTTTGAGCTCGTCGCGAAGTGCTGCATCGCCAACGACACTTAGCAGTGGCAGTATGATTTGGTTCACCCGCGGCTCGAGTTTCGGATCTACAAGGCTAGGATCGAGCTTGACCTGGTGCCTCCTATGAAAACGATACAGCAGCAGTTTGTTACGCAGCTCGCGTGCTTCCTCTTTGAACGTCTCAGGCAGATTGATCGGGATGTCAGCGCGTAGCGGCCGCCCGCCTGTCTCCTCCGTAATGAAGCGGCTTTCCAGCGCCCTGTCCTCGTACCGTCCTCGTGTGGCTACGATCTTTGGGCCGAACACATGGAACGCCCGCGGATTGAACTCGCGCTGACCATTCATCACGGTGCGCAACACCGGAAAGCCACGCATGTTGCCATTGTTGAGGATCTTGACGATTTCCGATCGCTCGTCGCTGAACCGGAAATCCGCTTCGTCAAAGATCAGCGTCCCTCGAAACGCGTCGAGCGTGTGGAAGATCGGCGAGACGGTCGAGGCTCCGCTCGCAAAGAATGGCTTGTAGCAGAGCGATCCAATCGTCAGGAGTGATCGGGTCTTGCCTGTACCGAAGTCTCCCCGAAGCCGGAGATTCGGCAATTCGTTGAAGGCGTCATACAGCCAGCTCAGGAGCACATAGTGACAGGCAACCTGCTCGAATATGGGAGTAAGGTCGGCATATCGGTGGATAAAGCCCGCGATCTCGGAGATGAGGCTCGGCTCGCTTTCGTATATCCGGGGCTCTGAAGGAAGCAGAACCACCTCATTCTTGATGAGATTATTGTTTGGGGAGAATGGGACAAGCCGTTGTCCTGCCACGTCGACGGACCTCCCAAGTGTCCAACGCCCTGCAGAATACGTACCGAGGAGCGTAGTCCGCTCCTCTGGTCGGTACACGAGCTCGATCAGGGTACCGTCTTGGAGCACATCGGAAACTGTCGGCACCACGCGCCCACGATCGTTGCGACCTACACTGGCATCGTTCATGCGCCGACGATCGCAGATCTCAGCGAGTGGGACGAGGCGCGAGGCTGTGCCTCGTCTGGCACATTCACGAGCCTTGGCCGGAACGCCTCACGCGCTTAGCTTAGGGGCATATGGAGGGAATAACAGTTCATATCGGCTGGGAGTATTTCCTAGGACTCTTAGGCGCACTGGTAGCCGTGGCGTGGTACTCGAACGGCCGATTTACGGCGCTAGAAACATCGATGGACTGGGTCAAGAATAACTGGATTTGAAGAAGTCGATTGATGATGCAAGCGCAAAAGCCCGTGGCGACTCGACGGGGGATAGAGCCAAAGCCCCCGAACCGCTCAAACAACAAACGCTTTGGTAAGGCCGGCCTGAGGCGGCTTGTCGCGTGCGGGCTATCAAAACCCGAACGCGTGCCTGATTTGCCGCAGCATAGCCATGGTTGCGTCGACGTATCGACCGTTGGTTAAGTACTGATCCAGTTGCGCTGTACTAATTAGCGCCACCGCTGCAGTCGAGAAGCGCTTAGACATTGCTGCCTCTCCTGAAGAGACCGCCAACCGGGCGTGTCGGATATTAGAGTGCGCTCAGGATGCGTTGCCGCATAATGCGATAGCCACTCTTTCAAGGGGCATGGCACCTGGCGTCGTTCGGGCAGCCTCAAAGATGTGTCGGACGTCGGTGCCACCCTTCAAGTTGAAGCAATGATTGAGGGGCTAGCCTTGAAAGAATTCTTTCTTCTGCTCTCCGCGACGGGGCTTGCCTATCGCCCGATGCCAGCTTGACCGAGTGAATGGCACGGAATTGGAGGTCAGCTTCCTTCGCCAAACGTCCAATGCGACGAAATTCGGCTTAATCAGACAGACATTGCGCCTGCTCTAACATCCCGCCTGCCTAATTTTCCCAGGCTTGTGGAACCTTTTGCTTCTGTGCACTTTGTAACATCCAGCGAAAGTATGAGTACTGGGGGAAGCCTTGACGGAAATGCCATCCATCCTTGTCATCGAGGATGACGACGCGATCCAGAGCCTTGTTGAGGATGCGCTGAACGAGGGAGGCTTCGAGACCTCTGTCGCAAGTACCGGCGAGGAAGCCGTGACCCTCCTTAAAGGGGGGCTCGTTACATACCGCGGCCTCGTGACTGACATCAATCTGCTGGGAAGGTTCAACGGCTGGGAGGTAGCGCGCGCAGCACGTGAGGTCAATCCGAGCTTCCCCGTGGTCTATATGTCCGGCGTGGCCGCTGACGAATGGCTGGTTCAGGGGGTTCCAAACAGCATAATGCTTCAGAAACCGTTCGCGCCCGTGCAGCTCGTGACGGCAGTTTCCCACCTCCTCAACGGCTGCTTGAGTCCCAAAGCACCAGACGAACCCTTCGGCTAGCTTGGTGCTCAGATGGCGCGATTCTTCTTCGGCCTTTGCGGTACAGAAAACGTCAATGATCCCGGCGGCCTCGTCTTTGAGCACGAAATAGATGCCTTCCGTGCGGCTCAAAGACTTGCTGAAGAACTAGCAAGTAGCCGACCCCATTTGAGAGAAAATACATGGGTGGTCGTGAGTCGGAACGATAGCGCCAGCGCTTATTATCTGACCCTTTAACATCATTCCCGGTTGCCATTCCGTAACATGCCGTTATGAACCGGCGCTGGCCTGCCGAGTACAACGCACACATGCCAGGAAGCCACTCGAAATCAGCACGGAAGGAAAAAGATGAACGGCCCTCGGGGAAGTATCCCGATGTTAGAACGTCGTGCCTCAAAACGGCTTCCAGTGAATCAACCCGCGCTGCTCCGCTTTCGCGACATTCGTGGAGTTCATCCATGTGTTGTGAGAAATCTCAGCGAAGAAGGAGCCTGCCTTAGCTCTCCGGTCCGCATTTTCGCCGATGAGCTTGACCTGTCGGTTGACGGCTTCAAGAGTACTCTGAGGTGCGAAGTTGTGTGGAGAGACGAGCATCTGTATGGCGTAAAATTCAAAGGCGGCAAACACACATGTGTCCCGTTGTGATGCAGCGTCGGCACCGGCCGTGAGTAGCACTTTCGGCAGAGCAGCCAGTGTGCTGGCTGACTTGAAATGCGCCTCCTGAGGGACAACGCCCGCATGTCCGTTGAGGGTCACAGGACTAAACCGCTCGCGCGGTAAGGCGCTGGGGCTGGCAGCGCAGCCAAGCCCATAGCGCAACAGCGCGTCCTGTCTTGAGATGAGGGGTTCGCAACCTTCACCTCAAAACAGGAGCATCCCCATGACCGACGAGGCAGTAAGCCCGTTGCGCCGGCGCATGATCGAAGACATGACGATCCGCAAGCTCGCGCCGAAGACCCAACATGACTATGTGCAAAGGGTCAAGAACGTCGCTGCGTTTCTCGGGCGATCCCCGGATACGGCGAGCTTCGAGGACGTGCGCCGCTACCAGCTGCATCCGGCGGCGAGCGGCGTCGGTGTGCCGACCATCAATCAGACGGTATCGACGCTGCGGTTCTTCTTCCGGGTCACGCTCAAGCGCCACGAGATCGTCGAGCACACCCATGTCATTCACGAGCCGCGCAAGCTGCCGGTGGTGCTCAGCCCCGAGGAAGTGGCGCGGCTGCTCGATGCCGCGCCGGGACTGAAGTACAAGGCCGCGCTGAGCGTGGCCTATGGCGCCGGGCTGCGCGCGACCGAAGTGGTTTCGCTCAAGGTCCCCGACATCGACAGCAAGCGGATGATCATCCGCGTCGAGCAGGGCAAGGGCGGCAAGGACCGCAACGTTATGCCTTCGCCTGTTCACTCGACCTGCTGCGGGCCTGGTGGAAGGCGGCGCGTCCACAGGGCTGGCTGTTCCCGGGCCGCGATCCGGCCCAGCCGATGACCACGCGCCAGCTCAATCGCGCCTGTCACGCCGCTGCGCAGATGGCGGAGATCAACAAGCGCATCTCGCTGCACACCCTGCGGCATAGCTTCGCCACCCACCTGCTCGAGCAGAACATCGATGTCCGCGTCATCCAGGTGCTGCTCGGTCACGCCAAGCTCGACACCACGGCGCTCTATACCCGCGTCGCTACCAAGACGATCAGCGAGGTCATGAGCCCGCTGGAGCACATCGCGCTCAAGCTCAAGGAGATCCGGCCGCCCGGCTGACGCGGCGCGCGTGTCGCGCCCGGCCTTGGAGGTTGCGGATGTCTTCCGCAGCCATGGTCCGGCATGGCGTCGAGCCCATGCCGGCCATGTCAGCCTCGACCAGCCCAAGGTGATGTCGGCGATTGAGCGTTGCCGCACGGCAGCGCTCGGCGGCCATGTCGCGCGTTGCGCGGACTGCGCCTACGCGACGATCGCCTACAACTCCTGCCGCAATCGGCATTGCCCAAAGTGCCAGGGCGCCGCGGCGAAGGACTGGCTTGCCGACCGCGAAGCCGACCTGTTGCCGGTGCCGTACTATCACGTGGTGTTCACGCTGCCTGCGGTCATCGCCAACATCGCCTACCAGAACAAGGCCGTGGTCTACGATCTCCTGTTCAAGGTCTCGGCCGAGACGCTGATCACCATCGCCGCCGACCCCAAGCATCTCGGGGCCCGCGTCGGCGTCACCTCCGTGCTGCATACCTGGGGCTCGGCGCTCACCCATCATCCCCATGTGCACATGATCGTGCCGGGCGGCGGCATCTCGCCCGACGGCGAGCGCTGGGTGTCCTGCCGGCCGGGATTCTTTCTCCCCGTGCGCGTGCTCTCCCGCCTGTTCCGCCGGCTGTTCCTGGAGAAGCTCATGGCGGCGTACGCCGTCGGCCGCCTCAACTTCTTCGGCGATCATGCCCTGCTTGCCGACACGCAGGCCTTCGCGACCCATCTGGCGCCGCTGCGCAGAAGCGAATGGGTGGTCTATAGCAAGCGCCCGTTCGGCGGACCCGAGGCGGTGCTGGCCTATCTGTCGCGCTACACCCATCGCGTCGCAATCGCCAACAGCCGCTTGATCGCCGTCGACGAGCAGGGCGTCACCTTCAAGTGGAAGGATTACCGGATCGAGGGCCACAATCGGTACAAGCGCATGACGCTCGGGACCTTCGAGTTCATCCGCCGCTTCCTCATCCATGTGCTGCCAAAAGGCTTGCACCGCATCCGCCACTACGGCCTGTTCGCCAAAAGCGCGTGCGCCGCCAACGTCGCACGCGCGCGGGAGCTGCTCGCCGTTGCAAAACCTGAAGCCCAGCCCACCGCGGCCGCCGATCCAAGCAAGCCGACTTGTCCATGCTGCGGCGGTCACATGATCATCATCGAGGTCTTCGCCCGCGGTGCAACGCCGCGGCATCGGCCGACAGCCCCAACCAGCGTCATCAGGATCGACACCTCATGACCGCGTCACAATCCCGCAGATCTGCCCCTCGCGCTCGCCGGCTCTCGAACGGCCACGGCAGAGCGCACCCAGATATCCTCCACCCGCCGCAAATCGTCCGACAATCTACCGCGTTCGATACCACCCGCCGCTTATTAGTCAGCCGCTTCACCGTCGTACGACTCGTTGCATCGGCTCGATCCAAATCAGACAGCTCGCCCGCGGCACTCAAATCACCATAGCGCCTGCCGCACTGCTCTACGTTCCCCAAGCGCGGTTTCCTCCCTTGGAGGCTTTCGGACGCCGGCCGCCGAACTTGCCGCGCAGTCTCTCAAGCGGCCGGCATCCGAAACCCTTCACAATCTCGGAAGTGAGATCATCCTTCGTCACACGATCTCTTCGGTCCAGACCTTGAAGCTGACCAGTGTGTTTGGCCCGAACGTCTGGGTGATCGGCACATCGGAGGCGTCGCGGCCCTGCGCGATCAGGATGCGGCCGATCCTCGGCACGTTGTTGCGCGGATCGAAGGTGCGCCAGTGGCCGCCGAGATAGGCTTCGAACCAGCCGGCGAAATCGCCCGCGGCCCAAGGCTTTGGCGTGCCGATGTCGCTGAGATAGCCCGTGCAATAGCGCGCGGGAATGTTCATGCAGCGGCAGAACGCGACGGCGAGATGGGCGTAATCGCGGCAGACGCCCTTGCCTTCCGCGTAAGCCTCCCACGCCGTCTTGCTGGCGCGCGCATGCTCGTATCCGAACGCGATGTGACGGTGCACGAAATCGCAGATCGCCTGGACCCGTGCCCAGCCCGGCGGTGTTTTCTCGAACAATTGCCAAGCGATTTCCGAAAGCCGCTCGGTTTCGCAATAGCGGCTGCCGAGCAGATAGACCAGGGTATCCGCGGGCAGGTCCTCGACCGCATGCTGAACTGCAGAAGCAAACACCGGATCGGGCAGGCCGCTGTCGCGAACGACGCCATCGGCCGCAAGACGCACACGACCGGCGGGCGCAACCATGCGGCTGCACCAGTTGCCGAACATGTCGCGATAGGGTCCGATCTCGATGGCGGGGTCGGTAGTGAGGAAGTCCGGCACGATCACATCGGACGCGCGCGTGAAGTGTGTGCCCAGCACCATGATCATCGGCGTCGGTTGCGGAAAATCGTAGAGCATTTCGAATCCGACGCGAATCTTCATTCGAAATGCCTTTCAGGCTCCTTACAATTGAAATGGCTACGAAACGAACCAGTACAAGGCTTCGGCCGGGTTATTCGGTCAAATGCGGCCGGCAGCGGAAAAAACGATAGCTAATTGCCGCAAAAGCGCGCACGCTGCGACGATGTCCGCAAAACCTCATGACTTCGCGCGCAGATTCGCCGGGCTGCCGGCATGACCACGCGCACGCGACGGGAAACGGTTCATTTCAGGCATCCCTTCCGCATCAAGGGTATCGACCGGCAGCTCGCATCGGGAGCTTACGAAATCATCACCGACGAGGAGATGATCGAAGGCCTTTCGTTTCCGTGCTTCCGGCGGGTCGCCACCATGATCATGGTGCCCGGCGCGCCGCCGCAACGATCCGCGATGGAGATGATCTCGATCAGTTCGATCGATCTGTCCGACGCGCAACGCATCGATGCGAGTGCGCCGCGTGACTGAGAGCCCGATCGAGTTCGACAAACATCGCGGCATGGCGGCGCAGAAAGCCGCCGATATCCGTCGCGTAATCGCCGAACTCGAGGCCGATGCGAAGCTGCTGCGTGACAAGCGGGGCGTTGTCAAATCGAGATCCTCGCCGCACCGGCCACCTCGTGGCTCGAGGCGGTGGCCAAGGCGCGTTACGTGCTCCGCCGGCCTGCCGGCGGCCGACACCCATCACCGCGACCTGGTGTCCGCGGTGCTTGCGGACCTTACCCGACTTTCGGGGAAGAAACCTGAACAAACCAGTGTTTGGCTCAAGTGAGCACTTCATCCTGCCCGTTCCTGCTACGATGGAACGGCCTAACCGAAAGCACCATGATGCAAAAACTCTCGCCTCGTCACGTCATGACAGAAGAATCGCTTCGTCTCGGTGTGGAATCCGGCTGGTACTCGACCAAAGTCAGTGGAACCTTCGTCTCGGGCCCGCATTCTTCCGAAGCCGACTGCTTGCGCAGGATCGCTGAAATCAATCCGCCGACAGCGAAAAAGAAGACCTAAGTCCGCTCTGTTTCGGGAGAAAGGTTTGATGCTCGCGCGCGGCAACATCCGGGGATATGAGGACGAACAGATGGGCCTGCTGTTTTTTATGCTGAACGGCGCTAGGGAAGTGAAAGGCCGTTGATCGCCTCTTGCTATTGTTTGAGACAAGGGACGTTGCCCGAGCGCGCCAAGAAGGTCCGTAAAGCGTGGTTAGCCGATACAGATGCCAATCTCGACGAACGCTATCAGCAGCATCACCATAACCGCCGTGTCCGCTTTGGTGCCAATGATGGATATCGGTAAAGATGAGATCGAATATCGCTGCGCTACTGTCGATGCCAATCAATGTTGATCGTTCGTGTGAGAAGCCGCCAGCCGCGCAATTCTGATCCTGCGGATCGAAACCGTGATTGCGCCGATCTAAAAAATGGCGGAGTGCTTGAATACCGTGTCGATTGCTCGGAATTGACTCGTTACTGGACCGTTAAAAGGCGCAGGGTGCTTTATCACCGTTTCGCGCTTTTGGCTGTTGTCGGTGACTGACAGTGTTGAGCTCCCGCCTTGGTGAAAGGGAGATCCTATGCCCAAGAATACCCCGCCTCCCATCTGCCCGAAGTGCAGCAGGCCTATGCGATTTGTGCTCGTGAAAACGGGAGGACGCAAATTCCGCTGCGTCGATTGCGATGTAACAGGTCTCCTTAAATTGCCGGTGTCACACAGCTTCTCACGGTCGAATTAGCATCCCGAGCTAAATTGCCTCCGTTGGCTATGGCGATGGTCGTCTGGATTTTCCCAAGTGCCCGGTGTGGCGTCCGAATTGTCTCGCTATCTGGTTACAACAAGTGCAACTTGGTTCCGGGGCCTCTGGGAGGTCAGTCATGAGCGGCAATATTTTTAATAGCAATGGCACCCGCGTTGGGGTGGTGGATGGCGCGACCATCTTCAGCCTTAACGGCCAAGAACTTTATCATCTAAAAGGGATCAATATCTATCGACTTTCCGGCGAGTTGGTCGGCCATCTGAACGGGACGCAAGGCTCCGATAAGCGGCTCGATCGTTCCACTGACAAGCTATTCTCCGCCAGAGTCAGTCCTTAAGACCCTGCCACAATGGTGATCGCCGAGACAGCTCTCTGCCTGGCCCATAATCTGGAGGCGGTCATGAACGTCGTCGGGACCAAGCCGCTGAGAGCTGCAATCACGGCCTGAGACCGCGCTCAGAGACGACGGCACTGCTACCTTTGGACTGGAACTAAGAAGGTGCTGTACAGCATCAGGCCAACAGACTATCGTTGAATGGCAAGGTGGCAGGTGTTCGCCTTGAAGCTGTCCATGAAGCGGTGACTTCCGAAGTCGCTGTTCGTCGTCGTAGCGGCAGCTAGCGTGCCATCGGAAGGCGCAATCTCACACAGCTGGATGTTTTGCCAAGCGCGGACGCAAGCGGCGTCTGCGGCTCCGAGCCCGCTTGTGCGCAAAAAAAGGAGACCATCATGAGAATGCCCGACATTTTGCAAGGTGAGGCGCGGACTCGCTTCCTCCAGGGAATCGCTTTCGGCGCTGTTGCGGCGATAACGATCGGATTTTCCTGGGGCGGCTGGGTCACCGGCGGTACCGCCCAAACCATGACCACAATGGCGGAGACCAACGGTCGGATGTCTGTCCTGGTCCCGATATGCGTCGCTCAGTTCACAGCGGCCGACGGCGCCGTCGCCAAGTTCAAGGCGGCGGGCTCCTATTCAAGGGACAACGTCATCGGCGAATTTGTGAAGACCGTTGCCTCCACGAGTATGGACTATTCAATCGCCAGGGCGTGCGCAGTCGGCGTAGAAGCTGAACTCTCAAAGACGGCCACAAAGAGCTGAGCGGTCGCTTCGCCAAGAAAGGGTCCAGCGAAATGAGCGCTCTCGGGTCCGGACGGCCTTCCTACCTTGTATATGGCTTGTTGGCCGTCATCCTATTCGGCGGTTATGTGCTGCTCATTGGCTTTCAAAACGACAATTCCGCAACCGTGGCCCCGACTCTGACACTCAATCGTTGACGCCTCGCGCGGTTTTTCATTGGGAACCACACGGGCACGTCCACGCCGGCAAGTGAATCCGCCGCCTCGTTTGTCTGGAAGGCTACGCAGGCGGCGACCCATCGGCTTGCTTCCGATAGCGTACATCGGTGCCCGCTCCGAGAATGTTCGCTTGCGGTCACAAGCGGCAGTCCGGTCGTTCTGTTTGTCAGGTCCGGTTCTCCTCTGAGAGCGGCCTATGCGGCCCCTCGTAGTCAGTTCGGCTGAGGGCCAATGAGCCGACAATGACCGCAATGGACGCGCTTCACTTCCGATCGCGAACCATTCCCATCATTGGGGCGAGCCGGAAGATCTCGCCGCGCTTGCGATGTGTCTGGCGTCACCGGTGGCGCGGTACATAACCGGCACGGTGATTCCGGTGAATGGCGGTTTGCGGCGGTATCAGTTCTAGGGCGGACGAGTCGAACGCCCGCGACGAGACCTGGGCGTGGCTTAACTTCCTGACGGGCTGGACATCTCTCCGCTTATCGCGCGGTCCAAGGCGTCGATGAGTGTTTGTAGCTCGACGAATTTGTTGCGTGCACGCTCGGCCTTGTCGCGATCGAAGGGAGCGGCCAGCACGGTCGCATGCGCGTCCCTATCCTCGATCATGCGACTACGGGCTGTCTTCAGTGTTTCAAGTCGAGCGCTCATCAATATTCGCCTTCTTGTCGCTTTGATCCGAACCGAAGCCTTCAATTGAAGGCCGCCGGTAGCTCACCCTTGCGAAAGATGACTGTAGGCTCATCGTCATAGTCGCCCATTTCGGGATCGCCACTCGACGAGAACGCAACGACAGCAAGCTTGCTCAACGCGAGCCGCTCCGCCGTTCGGAGCGCGGCACTTTCCGTTTTGCAGGCTATCGGAGAGTCCGGCTTCAGATGTCCGCCCTTGCCGGCGTTGAATGCCTGCACGATATAGATTGTTTCGCGGGCCATAAAGGTTCCTTTGACTGCTGACAAACGCGGGATGACGCCAACGACCGCAACGGCTCGCTTCGCCGCCCTCCCTGTCTCGCACTCCCACTACTGCGGTGCCGCAATCTCAGCAGTCGCGACAGATATTCTTCAGCTTCGCTGCGGTTAGGGCCTCTTCGGCGGCGAATGGGTCCTTGTATGCCGCTCGCGATGCGTCGCTCTCGACCGTCACAGGCGCCTTGATTTTCGGAGGAAAAGCGGCGTCATAACAGGCGAGACGTCCGCTGGTGTTCTCGATCGTGCGGCAGTCGAGCTCCCGGGCAAGAGCGTTTTGCGCAAAAGTGCAGAGCGCAAACACCGCAAGAGACATCTTCATCATGTGCCTTTCCGACCAACAATCATGAGGTTAATGCGGCCTCATGCTTCGAGCTGATCGAACTCATCGGACAGCAGGATGCGGCCTCGCGGCGTGCAAATCCGCACGTCCGAATACCCCCTATCCAGGAGCTCGTTCGCCTTCTTCAAGGCCGCAGCGGTTGTATCGTGGCCAAAATTGACGCGGCCCGATTGATGGTCCCTGCTGACCAGGAATTGCAGCTGTGTGGCCCTATCCATGCAGGATGGCCGCTGCGAATACCAGGAGCAGAAGAAAGAGCGGAACGATCACGGGCGGCACGATCCAGTCGGCCAGACGAAAACGCGACATGCGCGCTCCTCCTCTTCGGCGGGAGCGCTCGTCACCCTCAGTCACCGGTCGAAGCCGTGGGAAGGGCGGTGATGTCGCAACCCTACGCTTCCCCAGTGGGAATAGCGAGCTTTAAAACGCGGCCGCCGTCGGTGGATTCCAGCAATCGATGCGCCCGCCGTGGCGCACCGGAACTTGAGAGTAGATTGTCGCTAATGAACGGAATCGGCTTCGAGCCTCGGCGCGCAAGACGCGCGCCGCGCGACCCGGAGGCCGGAGCACCGTCGAGGTCCGGCCGAAATCTCTCCGCTAGCTCTTCTACGCTAGAAAGACTTACCTCACCTCCGCGCGACCGTTGGCGGGAGGCAATAGTTCGCGCGCAGGAGTCCGCTGTTTGCCATACTCAGCCCGTTTTATCGTCGGTTGATGGACAGCAGCGCGAACAGGGCTGAATCACCCTGAATCTGAGCAGCCTCCCGCGTAATTTCGAACCCCGACGCGATCTCCGTTGCACCGTCTGAAACGTTCCACTTCCAACGTCCCTGACCGGATAGCGACACGGCGACGTCAAGCAAGCGAACTGGGGATTTGGCCATAACAGCAATATGAGCCTGAGTTCCGCAGTTACAAGTGCGCCGTGCGCCGAGATCGCCTAGTCTGTCTCGGACTGCTCGTAGGCGTGGATATTGGAGCTCCCGTTGGTTGCGCTTCGAATTCAACACAGAACTACCTATCGTTTCCGCGGGTTGGTGAGCCTTGCACCACACCGCTTGATGCTTCGTCCACGCGAAAGTCGCGACCTTCGTCTCGTATCGCAGAACCTGACGATAACGCCGGTAGCGGTGCCGGCATGGGCACATGACGTCTTCGGCAATGCGGTCGCTGTGGCCACGTTCACGGCCATGACCGATATGCTCATCATCGACAGCGTGGCGAATATCTCGCTCGACACGGCTGATTGGCCGGTTTTCGCCATCGCCGCTTCGGCGATCTCCTATCCATTCCGCTACTCCGCCGACGAATGGACCGACCTCGGAGCGCTGACTATCGCTCAATATCCTGATCCAGCCGAGCGGTTGCAAAACTGGGCGAGAGGTTTCATCCGCAGCAGTCCGACCGATACCCTTGCCCTGCTCAAGGACCTGAATGCCGGTGTCGCGCAACGCATCCAGTATCAGAGCCGTGAAGTCGAGGGCACCCAGTCGCCCAACGAGACGCTCGATCGTGGCTGGGGCTCGTGCCGCGACTTCGCGGTGTTGTTCGCAGAAGCCGCACGCAAGCTCGGCTTCGGTACGCGCGTCGTGTCGGGTTATCTGCACGATCCGAACCAGGACCTGCTGGGTTCGGCCGAAGCAGGCTCAACTCACGCCTGGGCCGAGGTTTTTGTTCCCGGAGCGGGCTGGATCACCTTCGACCCAACCAACCGCAGCGTCGGAGGCCGCAATCTGATCCCCGTTGCGGTCGCTCGCGATATCAGCCAGTGCACGCCGGTGTCAGGGAGCTTCTTTGGCAGCACTGACAGCTTTCTGAACATGGATGTGAAGGTATTGGTCACCTCAATGACCGAAGATAGTCATATCTATCCAGCAGGAAAGAGTGCACAGTCGGTGACGATTTCGTCGCCCGTCGAACGATGATGCCAATCTGGACATCATCCTTCGCAGAACTGGCTTGCGGAACTGAGCTGCCATGCGAGCCGCCGTAAACGGCGTTGGCAGCGAACGCCATTAGCGCAACCACATCACCGAGGCCAAGCCCACGCGGCCCTCCTTCTCGAAGAGAGAGCGGCGCCTGAATGCGAGTGGTACGGCTTGCGCCGCATAGGCCAGGGAGACCGAGTGTCGATCGAGCGCGCCATTGTAGAGGCCCGACGCAAGCCGTGGGGGAGCCGCAACTTGCTTCCCTGGAGCGACATCGCCGCTAGTGACGATCCAATCGGCGAATTATGGTTTCGGCGCGCGGGCGCGACTTCTTCGGAAAGCGTGCTGCTGCTCAAACTGCTCTTCACGACCGAGCCGCTGTCCATTCAGGTTCATCCCGACGATACGTTCGCCCGATCGATCGGTCTAGCCAATGGCAAGACCGAGGCGTGGTACATTCTTTCGGCCGCGCCCGGTGCCCGGGTTGCCATCGGATTGAAGCGTTGGCTGTCATCGGCGGAACTGCGAACCGCCATTACTGATGGCTCGATCGGTGACCTCGTGCAGTGGCGTCCGGTTCACTGCGGCGACGCTATTTTTGTTCCCGCCGGCACTATTCATGCGATCGGCGCGGGCATCGTTCTTGCCGAAATCCAGCAGCACAGCGACGCCAGTTTCCGCCTTTTCGACTATGGGCGGCAGCGTGAGCTGCATCCCGACAATGCCGTTGCCGCGGCAAAGGCGGCGCCAGCACCGCGTCAATGGCCTTCGCGAAAACTAAATGAGACGCGAACGGCCCTCGTCACCAGTGCCCATTTCTTCCTTGAAAAGATCGATCTTGTCGCCGGCTCGGTCTGGACTCTCGATGCCCGAAACGAGGCGTGGATTGTCTTGATTAAAGGGCAAGGCCAGATCGCAGCAGCGACAATGTCCGCCGGTCAGGCCGTCTTTATCGAGGCGGATCAGCTTAGGATCGAGGCCGGCCCCGACGGCCTGACGGCGCTTCTCGCCTATCCAGGCCCAGATGCAGATTCAGTTGCACTCGTTGAGCACTACCCAGACATGCCCGGGCATCCCCGGCCGAAAACGGAGGAACTGCAAACGTGGTGGCGCTAAATCGGGTCGCATTCATCGGCAATTCGCTACCTCGCCGATGTGGCATAGCCACGTTCACTACCGATCTTCAGCACGCTGTCGCTGCCTCGCGGCCTGATCTGGAAACGGTCGTCGTCGCGATGACCGACCACGGCCAAGCCTATGACTATCCTTCTGCAGTTGGATTTCAGATTAACGACGACCGGCCGGAGGACTATATTCGTGCGGCAGAGTTCTTGAACCGCAGCCGGTTCGACGTTGTTTCGCTTCAGCATGAGTTTGGCATTTTCGGCGGCGACTCCGGCAGTCACATCCTGGCCCTGCTGTCGCGCCTGAATATGCCAGTCGTGACCACACTCCATACCGTGCTTGCCGAGCCGACCAAGGTGCAACGCGAAGTCATCGTCCGGATTTCCGACATATCGTCCAAGATCGTGGTGATGGCCGAAAAGGGCCGCGAATTGCTGAGAACCGTTTATCAGGTGGCCGACGAAAAGATCGAGGTCATAGCGCACGGAATTCCGGAATTCGCGTTCGTTGAACCGGACGAGGCCAAGGCTAGGCGAGGTTTCAGCGGCCGGTCGGTCATTCTTACTTTCGGCCTTCTGTCGCACAACAAGGGCATCGAAGTCATGATCGACGCCATGCCGGCGATCCTGAAAAGCCGTCCGGATGCGGTCTATGTCGTGCTCGGCGCGACCCATCCGAACCTGATACGCGACCAAGGCGAGGCCTATCGCGACAGCCTCGTGGCGCGTGTCCGTAAGCTCGGTATCGACAAGCACGTCGTGTTTCTTGACCAGTTCGTCGACCAGCCGACGCTGCTCGATTTTATTTCGATGTGCGATGTCTATGTGACGCCGTATCTAAACGAAGCTCAGATGACGTCGGGCACGCTGGCTTACAGTTTTGGCTTGGGAAAGGCGGTCGTCTCCACGCCATACTGGCATGCGCGCGAGCTGCTGGCCGACGGCCGTGGTATTCTGGTTCCGTTTGGAGATACGGCGGCCACTGGCCATGAAATCGCGAAGCTGCTGACCAACGCGGTGTTGCGGCAGGCTATGCGTAAGCGCGCCTATTCGAGCAGCCGTCCCATGACGTGGGAACGGACAGCCGAACGTTACGTGTCGACGTTCGACAATGCCGGTCGCAAGCATCGTTTAAAGCCAATCGTGCGCTCGGACACCAGCACGCTGCTGCGCGATAGCCGCGCGCCACCGGAAATGCGCATCGGTCATTTCCTGTCGATGTGCGACGACACCGGATTGTTCCAACACGCCGTACATTGCGTGCCGGATCGCTCCCATGGCTATTGTGTCGACGATAACGCTCGCGCGCTGCTGCTGGCGTGTGCGCTCAACATTCCCGGCGAGGAACGATTGGCGGAAGTGTTGACGGCCCGGTTTGCCGGCTTTGTCCAGCACGCGTGGAATCCCGACACAAAGCGGTTTCGCAATTTCATGGGCTTTAACCGCTGCTGGCTGGAGAAAAGCGGCTCGGAAGACAGCCATGCCCGGACCTTATGGGCTCTCGGTGTGTGCGCGTTGACCGACGCGAATCTGTCACGGCGGAAATGGGCTGCGGCGCTGTTCGCCGAGGCTGCTCGGAGTGTGGAAGCCTTTCGCTCGCCGCGTGCCTGGGCTTTCGTCCTGCTCGGGCTCGACGCCTATTGTGCCGCCGTCCCTGGCGACGCGGGCGCCGCCGATCTCCGGCTTCGCCTGGCGGATCGGTTGATTGCGATCTTCAATGCGGTCGAGACACAGGACTGGGTTTGGTTCGAAGAAGGCCTTGCCTACGATAACGCCCGTTTGCCGCAAGCCCTCATCCTGACCGGCATGGCGACCAAGAGTGCCGTCTATCGGGACGCCGGCTTGAGATCGCTGCGCTGGCTGGTGAAGCAGCAGACTGCCGCGAGCGGTCAATTCCGGCCCGTCGGCACCGCAGGTTTTGGCGAGACGCGCCGGAAGCCGAGGCCGTTCGATCAACAGCCGCTCGAGGCTACGGCCACCATCGCCGCCTGTCTCGCGGCGTGGCGAGCCGAGCATGATGTCGAGTGGAAAGCCGAAGCCGCGCGTGTGTTCGCATGGTTCCTCGGCAGCAACGATCTTTCGACTTCCTTGGTCGATCTGGAAACCGGCAGTTGCCGCGACGGCCTGCATCCGGACCGTGCGAATGAGAACTGCGGCGGGGAATCAGTCGTGTCGTATCTGCTCGGCCTCTGCGAAATCAGGCAACTCGCCCGCCTGAGTGAAAGCCGCGTGCAGCCCGCGCCGCTGGTTGCCTGACGGCGTTCGATCATTTTCCCTCTCCTTGAAAACAATCCGAGGATGCTTTGTCGCAATCTCCATTCCTGAACCGTCAGGCGCTTTATTTGCGGCCCGACCCGACACGGGTCATCGTGCGCCCTTTCAAGCCGGCGACCGAGCCGCGCGATCTCAACCCGACGGACAAGACCCGTGCGAACCACATCGTCGATCGGGTTCTGGCACTCGGCGCCGATGCGGCAGCCCGCCAACTCGAAGATGTTCTTGAGAATTTCCTCGGCCGGCACCGCAATTTGCTGCGGGCCTTCGAGGCACGCGCCGACGAAATGGAAGATGCGTTGGTCGTCCACGCCTCGTTCACGCAAACGCAACGTCAATTGGTCGGTGCCTATTTTCTCAACGAGTATTCGTTCGAAGCGTCTGCCTTGTTCAACCCGAGTATCGTAGCGCATCCCGATCAGTCCGGCGCTCCTCCCGGTGCGTTACGCTTCATCCTGAGCCTTCGTGCCGTCGGCGAAGGCCACATCTCGTCGCTGACCTTTCGGTCCGGAATGATCGCGGCAGACGGCGTGGTCAGCGTCGATCCAACGACACGCCTGGCCTCGAGCCCTACCATTCTCGTGCAGACGCAGGGGCCCGCCGGATACGATGTCGAGGTTGCTTTCCAAAGCGGCGAAGATATCAGCGAACGGGTCATCTTTCCCATTACCGCATCTCAGTCGAATGGCATTGAGGATGCACGCTTCGTGCAGTTCAACGATGGCGAACGACAGATCTACTACGCGACCTACACCGCCTATAGCGGTAGGGCGATCAGGTCGGAGCTAATTGAGACGTCCGATTTCGTGTCGTTCAGGCTGTCCACTCTGAAGGGCAGCGCCGCTCGTAACAAGGGCATGGCGCTCTTCCCACAGAGGATCGGCGGCCGGTATGCCATGATCGCCCGGCAAGACAATGAAAATCTCTATCTAATCTATTCCGACGACCTCTACACATGGGATGATGGCGGCCACGCGCTTCTGAAACCCGAATTCCCGTGGGAGTTCGTGCAGATCGGCAATTGCGGATCGCCGATCGAACTGGATGAGGGCTGGCTGTTGCTGACCCACGGTGTCGGGCCGGTTCGGAAATATTCAATCGGGGCAGCGTTGCTGGACAAGAACGATCCCTCGAAAGTACTTGCGCGCCTGCATGAACCCTTGCTTCGACCCGACCTGTCCGAACGTGAGGGATATGTCCCAAACGTCGTGTACACATGCGGCGCGTTGCGACATCACGACAAGATCATTTTCCCCTACGCCGTCTCGGACACATTCTCAAACTTCGCGACGATCAACATCGCCAGTCTGATGAACGCCATGGAATGAACGATATTTTGTTGTAAAAGCAGAGATTGCAAATGGCCAACTGAGAACCGCGGATCAGTAAATGATCGGTGCAACGTGAACGGCGGAGCGGCTCTCATCTGGTTTCGAAATAGAAGAGTCATGCTTCTTCCAGAAAGCGGCATCCGTCGGCGCATGTCCGTGAAGGGCTCAGAAGCGGAACGGCAACAGGATGTATTGCATTGCATCACAGTACGGCCCGCGTTAGAGCAGCTGTAGGTTTAGAGGTAGATCCATGTCATACGCCTACAAGCTGAATGAAGACGTTCGCCATCAGCCACAAGGGCCACAAGGACGTGCTGCTACTGAGCGTCCAATGATTTACACCATCGTTCAACATATGCCCATCGAGGCAGATGGACGTATTAGATACCGCATCAAGTGCAAATCGGAGAAGATCGAGCGAGTCGTTACGGAAGATCAGCTTTCGTATTCTCAGTGATCTGGCGCGCTTTTTGACGGTAGGATTCTAGTCATGCTGAACGATCGCGAAAATGTCCTGAACGCGCTCCGCGAAAAACCACTCAAAGTCTACGAAGTCATGAGACGCGTCAACATCGTGAATGAAGAAACTTGCCAATCCCTCCTGTTGAAGATGCGAGACGAAGGGTTGGTGAAGTTCGATATTCACAAAGGGCGATGGCTCATCGGATGATATTCGAGAAATTGCGGCGACCGTCCAGCGTTGATCACTGGAGACTCGCCCCGGCGATCAAGAACACGTTCGAACTTGTTGAGCAGGGTCCACGCTGCGCGGGACTCAGTGGTCTTGCGGAAGACATTCCGGGCAAGTGTCGCCGATCCAACACGTCCCGAATCTCAGCCGCGGCTTGATCGGGAGACAGGCCGGGCGGCGGATCTTGTCTCGTGATATCAGGGCTCGGTCACGGGCGTGCGGGTCGGCACGGTCCCGCTTCCATCCATGCTCCTCGCACTCGCGGATGGCGCCAGCGTCCTGCAGCGCGGAAATCGCGCAGCCGCCTAGGGTCCAGATCGCCGGCCGTCTTTCCTTCGTCATCAGCATATAGATCGCTCCTGCCGGGACGAATCCTTCCCCCTCGCTCGTTCCCGGCGGTTAGCAAGTGGCAGGGATTACGGATCGCTGGGCACGGGCTTGTCCACGTGTTCCGTGGGTCTGTGCAGAACCTATGTGGCCGGCGCTGGGTCTTCCTTCTCGCCGGGATCGGCACTCGGTGCCTCGCCGGGCGCACCGGTAGTCGGCGCAAGACACTAGGATGCCGCGGACTGCGCTCAAGTGTTTCGCTACGCTCGACTCGCCGACGGATCCGCTAAGCAGTTCGGCTTATCCGCCCCACCACACCGATGTACACAGCATCGGCGGAGCAGTGGAATCAGTTTCCGTCCGTCTGCGCCGGGCTGCGCGCTGCCGTCGCGCGGCAGGGCCCGACTCACCGCTGGTCGAGCGTTCGTGATCTAACAAGGCCAGGGTTGCCTGATGGGGCGGTAACCGTCGAAAAAATCTTCTCGACTTCGAGACGTATCTTACCGTGGCATTCACACGCCGCTGCTGCGAGTCGAATTGGGTCGATCTCGATGTGGCCTCGCCGATCCGATCGAATCGCTCCTGACGCACGCAGATTACGCATTAGGAGCGTCACCGTTGTTCGTCGCACGCCGAGTATCTCCGATAGCGCTTCCTGAGTCAGCGGCAGGACATCGGTGTCGATACGGTCGCGAAAACTTAGCAACCAGCGTGCCATCCGGGCTTCCACCGGATGCAGTGCGTTGCAGGCTCCGCCGAGCTGAAGCTGCACCAGCATCGCCGTGATGTGGCTCTGGACCGCACGTCGGATTGCGGGGCTCCGGCTAAAAGCGGCGTGAAACCGCGAGACGGAAATCCGCGAGGCGGTGCCTGCCGCGCGAACGACGGCCGTGATGGCGGAGGGCGACGAGCCCAGCACGGAAAGTGTGCCTAGGGCGCCCTCGCATCCGACTACAGCGCAAAGCACTTTCGGAAGCAACCATCCATAGAATACTCGGCAGCGAACTTTGCCTTGGGCGCATGACCTACAACGTCACAGCAAAAAAGCTGCAGGGACCTTTGATAAGAAATCCTAAGTCCGTGTGGACGCGTTATCAGGCCTTCGAACCCATCGTGTCGCCAGCACAATTTCGGAAAGCGCAAGAGCGTCTGGCGGTCGGTAACCGACCTTGGGACAAAGAAAAAATCATCGCCGCGCTCAAGAGACTGCTTGAGACGAACGGGCATCTTTCTCAGAAACTACTCAATCGCACCGAGGGCGTCCCGTCCTCAGACGCTGTCGACCGCCACTTCGGCTCGCTGTTGAAGGCCTATTCCATCGCCGGTTACGATCCCAAAACTAGGATATTCTTTGGGCGCAACGGAAGATATTGGAGCGAGAGCGCGGTCATCATGGGGTTGCGGCAACTCCATGCTGAGAAGGGGCGGATTTCAAATCGGCTTATCGAACGCAGCCCTGATCTGCCCTGTCCAAGGCATGTCCGTCGTCGTTTCGGCTCGCTCGCTAATGCGCTGCGCAAGGCAGGGCTGCCTGTACCAAACCATAGCGAAATACAGCGGAACGGGTGGAAGCGCAGGAAAGACGGCGGCGGTGATGAATACATCCTTGGGGTACGTTGGAGTGACGCGGATCTGCTGCAGGCGTTGCGCCGCGTGCATATTAAGCATGGATATGTCACGCAAAATCTTCTGGACTGGGATAAGGATACGCCCGGCACCTACTACTTCGTGAAACGATTTGGTTCTCTCACCAAAGCGAAGGCCTTGGCGAAGCTGCCGCTTGAGACGCATTCGCAAATCACGCTCGCCGCTTTGCAGCGGAAGCGCGAAGGCAAAACTGTAGGCAGGCAGCGACGCCATCCCGAACAGCGCCCGAAACTGGGATATTGTACGGACGACCTGTTGCTCGGCCTCAAGCGCCTCTTGGACCGCGAGGGTGCCGTGTCAGCGCGTCTGATCAATGACGATCCCAACTTACCTTGGTCGGCTACGGTGGCCCACCATTTCGGCAAGCTCTCGAAGGCCTATCGATTGCTAGGTCTGGTTCGATTGGAAGGAAGGGCTATGCGCCACGGATACCCACGCCAAAACTAAGGCGGCATGCAAACATGCCTTCCAGGCGGCCGCGGTGCAAAGGCGACGCCAAGCTCGGAAAGCGACCCACAACCTGCTCGGTCCCGATAGGACCCATTGGTAAACACGAGCGAGCGAAGGGGGCTGCCGAAAAAACACGCGCGCCGCTACCGTGAGCTTGGCGGCGGCCGCCCCTTCAACCCGAGGAAGTTTTAAGGCGGAGTGGGTGGAGTGCGCAAAAAGGGGCCCGGTGCTTGACATGGGACCCAAAGATTTTATCGCGCCTCTCAGGCTTCGTGCCCGACGAGCCAGAAAGCAGCTACGCTGAACAAAAGACGCCGCGACTGGTCCTTTGAAGGCGACAGCACGCGAGACGCTGAGCATCGTACTGAGAAGCATGGGACCGTCCTATCTCACCTGCCCAACATGAGCTTGACCGCTGTTGCCGCGTAAGGCTTCCCGGTCTTGGTCATGTGCCCGGCTTCGGCGAGTGCGGCGGAAACCTCTCGGAGCGAACGCTTGCCGCCCTTGGGACGTGCTCGGGCCAGACTTCGTGCGAGTTCGACCGTCTCAGGCCGCAGCTCTGCGATGGACTTCCGGCCTTCAACCTTCACGCCGGCACGACGCTTGCGATCCCGCGCGCCTTTGAGCTTCGCAACTAGCATGGCCTTCTCAAACTCGGAGACGGCACCGAGCACCTGCCGGATCAGACGTGCCGTGGGTGTGTCGTCTAGGAACGAGGCGGGACTGTCAGCGGCGATGAGGTCGATGCCGCGCGCCCTGAGCATCGCATATGCGTTCGCACTGGGGAAGGCGTGCGTGGGCCTTAAAACCGACCCTCGTATGCTGCTTCCAATCGGGGACAATCCGATGATCGAAGCTGCTCTTCGGAGGCTCTTTTCCGACGAGAGCGAGTTGGTGCACTGGATTGAGAACTACGACCCAAAGATGCAAGCGAGCTAACGAGGTTGAGAAAAATACAAAAGGGCACTACAAAAGGGCCGCTGGCGATTTGAAAAACGCTAGATTTATCAAGGGTAAGGTCGCGGAACTACGGTGCCCACCCAACTGTACCAACAAAATCAAATGCTTGCGGAAATCGTTGAACGCTTGTGAATTGTTGTAGCTACCAGATAGCTACCACCAGAACGCTGGTGCATTGCGCTCGCTTGGGCGACCGAAATTCACGTGCCGAGCACGTTGTCCAGATGCCACTTAGTCCGGCTGGTGTGAATGAAGATGAACCGACTCGCACCGGCATCGTCTCGGATGCGCCGGTTGATCGAATTCGACTTGTTACGAGCGTTGATATCAATGCTCAAGGCTGATCCGATCGCCTAGCTCTCTGCCTAAGCCAAGTGGCGCTCAGCGCGGATCACGGTGCAAGAATTCGTTCTGAGTCTATTCCTGGTTCGAATTCGCTGCTGCGTCGCTTTTGGGATGCCAATGTACCCCGCTTTCACTTCCGTTCTCGGGCGACACCAACATGTGGCCGGGCAGTGGCAAACGCGTTCGATGATGACCGATCTTGTACGGCACCATCGTCTCGGTGATCGCCCACGTCTCATTCTCTCGCGTGGTTGCTTCGGGAACAAAATAGTTTGCGTAAACCCATCTGAGGCGTGAGGTCGCCGGCGCAAATGTTCTGGCTTGCATCGTGTTGAAGAAGTGACGAGCGAAATCAACTTCCGCCCCAGCCGAGCTCTCGATGCCAACGTGAATTACCCCCGGACGATCGCTCGGAAGCTGGCGCTCTGCGTTGGCTATGGTGCTGCGAAAGTGACGCGCCTTTTGACGTACGGCAGCATCGGATTCACTGATCCAGCTGACCACGCTGGCTTGGTAGACAGCGTCCGCATATGTGGGCCTCAAAGGAGCCGGGCGCCATTTGGCTGCCATGCTGTGATCGGCCGTATGATCGTAGTGCCCGGCCAGAAGTGCGATGATCCGACTTCCATCAAAATAGACGTAGTCCTTTGCGAGAATTCGCCGAAGCAACGTCCAGTTTATAGGGCGCACTCTTCCGGTCGCCACCTCGTCCCTCCAAGGTGCCAGCGATCGCCTGTCGATTGCCTGTTGCACGTGTCGCACGAGATAATCGTCCGCGATTTCGCGCAGCTCGACTTGGTACTTCACCTCGACAATGACGGATTCGCCAAGCTCCAGGCATAGTTGATGGATGGGTTGTGCGAGCCGCGTGCCCCGCAACTTCTCGTTCGCGGCATAGGTTGAAGGCACCAGGCGCTTGCACTCTGCCGCCCAGCGGCTTCCCGTCCTGAAGACGTGCATGTCCGGGGTTCGTCCGCGCCCGGGCTTTCCGACATGAACTCGACCCGTGTCCAACCTCTGCGTCGGTAGGCAAGGGCGACGAGCATCTCGAAAATGCTGCTGTCCGCTTGGCGTCTCTCTTGTAACATCAGGCGAGCCGCCCGCTCTTCGACCCCCTTCACGCTGAGAAGAAGTTTCAGCTCCTTGCCGATACGCGTAAGGAAGGGCACAACCCGCATTGTGCCCTCAGGCGCCCACAGGGCCCGGTCGGAGGCAAAGGTCTCTGCCTGCAGTATGTACCAAGCGGTCGTATCCACCGGGTCAAACAACGGGCCCATTATGCCGGCGCGCATGCGGTCTTGGGCAGCAAGAAGATTGGTCTTCGCGACGTCTAGCCTCTGCTCCATCTCCTTGCGAGGAACGAACGACTTCAGCCAGGCAACTGCCAGCATCAATTCGTCGTCGCGCCAATCCTGGTTAGTGCGCGGCGCGGTCCAATCTGGATTGTTCGCTTTCATGCTGCGGAATTCGACATTGCCACTGAGCTATGGTCTGCCATTCCGGCAACTGTGACCGCGCAAAACCCAGTGTCGCGGAAGCTTGGAGCGCAAAAGCTGCTCCCCGGCCTGACCGATAAGATGATGTTTGGATCGCTTTTTCGTTGTCATGTGTGTAATCTATAGAAATGGCTAGGTCTCGCTAACGGACCCAGTCTTCAAATGACATTGCCAGGAATATTGGAGCGGAATAGCTCTGTATCATTTCTGTCTTTGCAATCAAAGCGATCATAGAACAGCAACGGCGATCGGGACGATATTGGCGCTTAAAAGGCGACGGAGGGTCGCGGGCGTAGGACGCCGAGGCAAGGAGCGCTGCCCCCTTGAGACTACAGTGAGGTCGCGAACAAGTGGTCTCTCTCCTAACCCGGACGCGCAAAGATCACGGGACAATTCACACTCATTCTTGAAAAGATCGACGAACGGCTCTAGATTCGGCTTATGCCGCCTTCGTCGGCTAGGCCGCTGCCTTGGCAAAGGACTTTTGGTCCAACGACTACTCCATGATCCAGCTCTCGCGACCGATTCCCCTCTTTCGGCCGATGAGATGAGCAGCGCGTCTTGACCCGGCCGAGATGAAGGACGCTCGCATGTTCTCGACGCTCGAAGGCGCGAAGAAATTCGCCAAGAATCTCAAATCGTTGTTCGACGACAGCGGGATCATTTTTCCGCTTAATCGCTGCCAGAAGGCTGCCGCGATCGCAGGCGGATCTCGAGATTGGCACGACCTCAGCAGATCGTTGGCAGGGTCGGATCGACCCGTCGATCCTGGTGCATTTCGCCGCAGGCTGATCGCGTTTCTGCCCCAACCATGCTGGATACCGTATTGTTTTGGTTGGATGAGGGGAAACTGGAGACAATTGACGGCAAAGGACTCTCGCACAATTACTACCGCGCCGTCGTGCCCTATGTGTTCTCGTCGTCTGTCATTCACCGAAGCAAGTCCGCCCTGCTTCGTCCCGGCTCCGGTCCGGGACAGCGGTTGCGGGAATCGATGGTCGTCTCTCTCTTGCTTGGAGGAAAAGGCAGCAAGAGATTGATCCCGCAGCTCGAGCCGGACAGCTTAGCGCTCGTCGTTTCCGGTGACACGGCAAGTCTTTTCGGTGTCGATGCGGAGCATCCCCGGTTCGAGAAGGATTTCGCCTCTCTCGTGGCGGCCGGCATATTTGAATACGAAGATGGGATCCTGCGGGTCCTGCCGGCGGACAAGGACGAGGTCGCTGCGCACGCGGCCAGAGGGTTCACCGACCGCGCTCAGTATTTCGCTGGCGTCGGAGGTGACGAGGCAGTGGAAGCGCTCCCGTGGCGCTCTCCGCAACCGGAATTGAGCAGCCTACGCGTGTAGCGGAAGACGTCATCGGCAAAGGTTCGGAGACACAAATCACGCCGCCTGGGCCCATCCTCGAACTGTTGTCCAAGCTCGCAGAGGATGGAGAACTGGTTGCCGTTTCCCGGGCTTGGCGCGTGTTTAATATGATCCATCCAGAGAGCGCAGACTTACTGCGGGACTCGGTGCCGGCTAAGATCCTGTCCCCCTATCTCGCCCAAAACCGCGGGATCGATGCCGGGAGGATGGTCGGGTGGATGTCGACAAAATTGGAATGGGCAGAAGCGGTGAAGGCCGCCTTGCACGATCCGGCGCACTTCAAGAAGACCGTCGACGAGATGGCTGACGCGATAGCGACGACGCGTAAGACGGCGGAAATTGCGTCGTCTTTAAGATTCGCGATTTCGGCAGCGATCGGGTATCGCTGCCTTCAGTCCGGCGATAGGGCGCGAAATGCTAATCCATACTGTAGTCGTCGATGGGCCTTTAGCGCTGCGAATGCGGCGCCTCGATGCGGCTCGCGAAGGGGCCACGGGTCGGCAGGTCCTGACGCTGCCGCTTCTCGCCGCACGACTTGCCGGCGGCTTCGTGTCGCCAGCCTCGCACGAGGCCCTGTATCTGGCTATCAGGCAGGCGCTCGAGGCGGGCGGATACGAGGACATTGGCAAGGTTTCCGAACTGCCGGGGATGCCCGCGGCTGCGCTATCAGCGCTCCGAGACTGGTGGGACATGGAGGCCCCGGCTTGTGTGCCCGACAATGCCCGCTTTAGGGACTTTGTGTCGCTCGAACGCCGCGTCCAAGACGAGCTGCCGTCTGGAATGCTGACGCCTCCCGATTTGGTCAAAGCTGCCCTGGCGCGACTTCGTTTCGCTTCAAAAGTAGTCGGGGCCGTCACTATTCAAGACATCCCCAATATCCAAGCCGTTTGGCATCCACTCATTCAGGGTCTCTGCGATGTCGTGCCGGTGCGATGGATTGCATCGCAGCACACCCGGCGCGACTGGTTCTCCGGGGACACCCAAACGCGCCCATCCGGCTCAGCATTGCTCGACTCTGCAGATCTCTGTGCCGATCCGCGAAACGAAGTGCGCGAATCATTGCGTTGGGCGCGCGCGCTTGTGGCGGACGGAAAAGCCGCTCCCCACGAGATCGCCATTTCAGCTGCCTCGCCCGCGGCATGGGACGATGCATTTCTGGTTCTCTCGCGCGAGGCAGGGATGCCCGTGCATTTCACGCACGGTATTCCGGCGCTAGCGACCCGCGAAGGACAAGCCTGCGCCGCACTCGCGGACATCCTGTTACGCGGGCTGTCTCAGGAACGCGTGAGGCTCCTGTTTACCCGATTGCCGCGTAGCCCAGCCAAAGAAAACCTGCCCAGCGACTGCGCCAAAGGCTTGCGGCGAAGCGCTGCGCTGACGAGTCCGGAGCTTTGGCGGCACGCTTTGGAGCAGACTCGAGGCGAGCGGGCGAATGGTGACCTTGTGGACCGGGCATTGCTACCGATTCTCGAAGACTTGGCTGGTGGGATTGCGTCGGCAGACGTAGTCGGGCACCGTCTTTTGAAGGGGCCCGTATTGACCCTGTGGCGGGATGCTTTGCGAATGGCGCCCCCACAGGCAATCGAGCTCTCCTTGCAGGCCCTGCGCGTTTCCGACGGACGCGACCCGGGAAGTTCTATTGCGTGGGGACCGGCCCGTCATGTGGCCGCGGCCCCGCGCGCATATGCTCGCCTCATTGGACTGGATGCAAACGCATGGCCCAGACGGACGAACGAAAATCCCTTGCTACCCCAGCACCTGCTTGGGAAACTGCGACTTCCGTCTGCTGAAGCAGCCGAAGCTGACCAGATGATGCATGACATCATCGTCGGCCAATCGACTAACCACACGCTGTCACGCGCCTACAGGAGTGCGACTGGATCGCTGCAAGCAGCCAGCACATTGTGGCCGAAACGAACAGAGCGCCTGGTTGGGCGGAGCGCGATACCCCCGCACGCCTTCAGCGAAAGCGATCGTCTCTACGCCCGGCCCGTCGACGCGGGCAAGGATCCCCAAGTGCGCGCAAGTCGTGCCTGCTGGCGCGCGTGGTGGGATGGTGAGCAACACACGGCTCATGACGGGAAGGTTCGTGCCGACCACCCGCTCCTCGTCGATGCACTCGCTCAAGTTCAATCCACAACGTCGCTCCATCGCCTTCTGTGCGATCCGTTGGGCTTCGTCTGGGAATACGCCCTTCACTGGCGCGAGCCGAATTTAGACCCTCAGCCCCTCGCGCTCGAACATCGCCGGTTCGGCGAACTCGTTCACGCTCTTATCGGGGGGGTGCTGCGGAATGGTGCACCACAAAATCTCGATGAGATTGGCATTGCCTTGGATCGAGAAGCAGCGCACCTCACCGAAAGCTGGCCGCTCGCCAGAGCCGTTCCACCGGGCCTTCTCTGGCGTCACACAGTAGAGATGGCTCGCGAGCGTGCACTGCGAGGACTGAAAGAGGCACTCGGTGAACCGCGCGGCAAGAGCTGGACAGAGCTCTCCTTTGGCGAGCCCGGAGACGGGCCTCATCCGTGGACTACGCGATCGCCTGTCCCAATCGGGCAGACCGGAATTGCCTTCCGGGGACGAATTGATCGTCTTGACGAAGATGCAGCGCGCCGCGCAGCGGTCATCACCGACTATAAGGTGGGGACGGCGCCTGAGCGAAAGAAGCCGGTCGTATTCGATCGCGGTGCTGAACTCCAGCGCGTCTTCTACGGCCTCGCGGTACGATTCCTTCTTCCTGAGGTTCGGAGCGTGAGCGCGCAGCTGACGTACCTAAAGCACGACCCGGCCCGGACGCTAAGCCTCGCCGACGAAGAGCTTACGAAGGCCATCGATCAGGCTATCGCATTCACGGCGGCCGGCGTTCACCTGCAACGTAATGGCCAGATCGCACCCGGGCCACCGCCTGTATTCTTCGATCCGCTTTCTGTCGCCCTGCCAGCGGACCTCGATTCGTACCGCCGCGTAAAGCGTCGCCTGTTTGCTCAGGCGAACAGCGCGCTAGACAAACTTTGGAGTAGCCCGTGAGCGTGCCTGATCTCGATGCCCGCCGGCGCGCGCTCACTGATTTTGAAACCAACATGCTTGTCGAGGCTGCGGCTGGCACCGGCAAAACGTCGTTGATGGCTGCCCGCGTCGCGATGATGATCGCGAGTGGGATTGATCCTTCCAAGATTGCAGCGATCACCTTCACCGAACCTGCAGCGAGCGAACTCGAGGCGCGCATACGCTGGACTGTCGACGAGCTTCGCCAAGGACGGCAGCCGCCCGCACTCATCGGGGTTCTATCGCTGCCGTTAGGTACAACCGCGCGCGCACACCTGGATGAGGCCGCGCCACGCATCGGAGAAATTACTGCCACGACGATTCACGGCTTTTGCCAAGGCATTATTCGTGCGCACGGGATCGACGCTGGCCTTGATCCTGGTTCGCGTGTCGTTGACGAGGCCATTGCCGATGCCCTTTTTGATGAAGTGCTTGCGGCTTGGCTGAAGAAGGTGCTGGCCGGGAGCGACGCACAGGCCGGTCCGATTGCTATTCTTGCAAAGGACGACCCGCTGGGGGTGGTTAAGCGTGTGCGCGAGCTTGCTATCCTCCGGCGAGACCATCGCAGCGCGACTGTTCCGGCACCAGATTTCTCAACTCGCCCGGACAAAACCTTCGCAGACGCCGTCTCTGCATTTTCCCGCTGGCATACCGCCGGACCGGGAGAGACGTGGACTGCGGGCCTCATCGCGGATCTCGAGCGCCTTTCTGCGTTCTTCGCGGGCGATCACGCCGATGCTGCCTTTTCCGCGTTGTGGCGCCTGACCCAGCCACCCCGTATCAGCATGATGCGGCAGAAAAGTATCGACTTGCTGCCTTATGAGAGGGCGCGCGCTTGGAAGCAAGGTCTCGGCGAGGCGGATGGAAGGCGTCGCGCAGAGGAAGCGGCGGAACACTTCGCCACCGTTCGCGAAGCCTATCGAGCGCTGATTGGCTGCATTGCCCAAAGCCTGGCGCATAAACTGGCTGCGCACCTGAACGGGGTAATCGAGGCTTACGACCTGCGCAAACGCCAAGCGGCCGTCCTCGATTTCGACGACTTGCTACGGCAAGCGCGAGCGCTTGTTTGCGAGAATCCCGATATTCGTGCCTGGCTTGGCAGCCGATATCCCTACCTGCTTGTCGATGAATTCCAGGATACGGATCCCGTGCAGGCGGAGATCGTATTCTGCATAGCAGCGCAATCGCAGCCCTCGACTTGGAGCAGTGCAGTCTTGCGCCCCGGAGCGCTGTTCCTGGTGGGAGACCCCAAACAGGCGATCTATCGCTTTCGCGGCGCAGACGTTGAGTCTTACGCGCTCGCGAAGTCCGCGATTGCCGAAGCCAAAAACGGCTGCCTGCTTGCTATTACCGCGAACTTTAGATCCCGTCCGGATGTCATCGCGCACGTCAACCACGTGTTTCAGGACGTCCTTGCAAAGGCGGGACAACCGGGCTTTGTACCGCTCGCTCCGACGCTTGCCCTGCCGCCTCTGCCATTAAGTGCGGCAGCGAAGCTCACAATCGAGGTTCCGCGTGACGCGAGCGCTGAGGACCAGCGCGAAGCGGAAGCGGCAGCCGTTGCCAAGCTGTGCGCGCGCCTGATTGGCGCCTTGAAAATCTTCGGCCCAGATGGGACGGAACGTTACCTGCGCGCAGGCGACATTGCATTGCTTGCGCCGACCCACGCTGATCTCTGGCGCTATGAACGCGCCCTCGAAGCGCAACGTATCGCGGTGGCCTCTCAGGCAGGTCACGCGCTGTTCCGGCGTCAGGAGCTTCAAGACATCCTCGTTCTGGTCCGTGTGCTTTCCGATCCGCTCGACACTCTCGCCTTCGGCGCGCTTATGCGGGGTCCCATCGTCGGACTACGCGACGAAGACCTTCTTGATATCACGGCAGCGTTATCTCCCGATCAGGACGGACGTCGGCGCTTCCAGCTGAGAACTTCTGCGGACGAGGTCATTAACCCTCTCGGAAAGGATGTTCTGTTGAAGCTCCAGGCGCTGCATCGCCTTGCCGCCGAACTCACGCCGATGCAACTCGTCGCGTTCGCAATCGAGCGCCTGAACCTGAGAGTGATCATGGCGGCTCGGCACGGCCAGCGCAACGCGCGCGCTCTCGCAAACCTTGACGCCATCGTCGAACTCGCCAGACCCTACAACGTTGCCGGGCTGCGCGCGTTCGCGCTCGATCTTCAGCGCGGATGGCAAAGCAAACGTCGGCATCCGGAAGGAAGGGTCGATGCGTCCGAAGACTCGGTGGAGATCGTCACCATGCACAGCGCCAAGGGGCTGGAATGGCCCGTGGTCATCACCGTGAATTCGTCGACGCAGTTCAAGCCCCAGGATCAGTTCGTCTATAGGCAGTCAGACGATACAATTCACTGGATCATCGGAGGGATCGAGCCGCCCGAACTCGCCGCCGCCCGTGAAGAGGAGGAGTTTAGCGAGGCGCGTCAGCGCGAGCGGCTTTGGTATGTCGCAACGACGCGTGCCCGAGACCTCTTGGTGATTCCTGATCTGCCTGGCGCTCCCTCACGATCGTGGTCGCGGGTAATGGATCTGGGGCAAAAGCGACTTCCCGAGATCCGAGAGGACGCGTTGCCCGAGCCTATTATGAGCGCTCCGCAGCCCATCGCCAACAATCAGACTGTGGCGGTATTTGCTGCAGAAGGCGAGCGACTGACCGCCGCTTCGCCGCCGATCCTATGGAACCGTCCGAGCGACCGCGATGCTGATCGTAGCGCCGACCTTGTTGATGCATTCGTAGTCGATGCGGCGGCCGACGTGACGGCCCGGATCGTGGGAGCGGGCGCCCTCCGGGGGACGATCCTGCACAAGCTTATGGAAGAGCTTCTCACAGGTGAACTTGAACGCTTTGGTGAAGAGGTCACCCGTCGCGCGACTGAGCTGCTTGCTCAACTGCAATCCGATGACTCCACGGACGCCGCAGGGCCCGACGCGATCGAGATGGCCGAGACGGCGCTGCGCACATTGGCCCTGCCGGAGCTCGTGCCATTCCTCGCGCAACTGGTGCCCGAAGTTCCGCTCTGGGCGGCAAATCCGCCGCGTTTTCTTGCCGGTCGTGCGGATGCTGCCGCAATCGATGGAGAGCGCATCGCACTCGTCATCGACTGGAAGTCAGACGTGAACCCCGCGGCGGCGCCACACAGCGCGCATGTGGCACAACTGCGCGACTATCTGCGCGTCACAGGGGCCGAGCGAGGCGCTATCGTCTATATGTCGGCAGCGCAGGTGTCCTGGGTCGAACCACCGTAGCGAGACTTACCAGGGCGGATTGAGAATTGGCGAGGGGGAGCAAACCAAAACCCGGCGCGATCCACGGGTCATCGCGACGTAGAGATTGCGGGCGTTGAGAGCGCCCGCATTGAGAACGACCGAGATGTCGGCTTCGAGACCTTTCAGTAGCAGGGTGCTTCCGACGGAACGCTTGGCGAGCGGTCGGCCGATGAGCCGAGAGTATTCCCGAATCGTCACCGTCGCCTCTCGAAACGATGGCCCGTCGGGAGAGGTTGCAAGTTGCAGAGCCCGCTGTGCGGCTGCCAGCACTGCAGGACGGTAACACCGAACCCCACCGGCCCGATTTATAGTGGAAAGGAGATCTGCGACGTCTGCAAGCGACCGCGACGCTTCAAATCTCATGGCCGCTTGCTCGATACCGGACAGGGGCCGCCCCAGATTACCGGCACGAGCTGCTGCAACCGATCGCACTAGGTCGTCTGCGGAAAAGGCGCTCATCAAGCTCTCTGCAAAATCAGCAATAGCGGAGAGCGCTTCGGGTCTTGCAACATCGAGGGCACTGCCAAAATCCGTGAGATCGCGCAGGTCCACAGCCTCGACGGTCACGGCTCCCTCGACTTGCCGCGCGAAACGACGCTGTCCCCGAGGATCTGTGCTGTCGCCGATGATCAAAACCTTCGTGTCGCTCGTCGCGGCGACCGCGGCCGCAGCCTGCCGCAGAGCATCGTCCTGGCGCCCATCGAGCTGAACCCACTGCACACTGCCAGGTGCGTTCCGAAGATCGATAAGTTTGCCTGCCGCAAGGTCGGGTCGTATCGATAGCAACCATTGACCCAGATCGTGCGCGCCTGCGTTGTTCCACCTCCACGGCGTGGCGAGTTCTCCCGCTTTCGGGAAGAAAGACAGTACGTCTTTCTGCCAATCTGCCAACGGATCGGCGCCGAATCCAAAGATGGCCTGGAACGGATCTCCAACGATGGCTGTGGGCAGACTTTGAGCCAACCAGGTTACAAGGGCGTGCTGGCGGATCGAGCAGTCCTGGTACTCATCGACAAATAGTTGCGCGAAACTGGCGGCGAGAATGTCATGAAGATGCCCGGCAGCAACAAGCCGCGCTGCCGCGTCACGGATGGCTTCATAATTCGGCCGGGCGGCTGTTACGATTCGCGGATCGTGCCCGGCTCGCTGAGGAAACGTCGAAATGAGCCGGATCGCGAAGCCGTCGAGCGTTGTAGCCCGGTAAGCGCTCGGCTTCACACCTGCTCTATCGAGACGGCCGCGGAGCGCTGCGACCCCCGCGTTGGTGTGTGTCAGCACCAAGATGGGCTTTGGCCCGTCGTGCCTTGCCAGAGCATCGCTGATGAGCTGGGTCTTGCCGCAGCCAGCCGGTGCTATCACCAGCCCACGGCCTATTGTGCGCAGGTCGATTTCAGCGGCCGCCATCTGCGACCCAGTCCAGAACGCCGTCCATGACGGTGGTGAGACTGGCATCAGCCTCGTCGTAGGCTGGACCGACGATAGTCCGTCCCGCTGTCTCCATCGTGCTAATGGTCTTCAGCCATCCAAAGCGCGCCGCTGCATTTCCGAGAAGGGTACGGCTGGCGGTGCTGAGGCCGCCAAAGAGCGCCTCGGTTTCCAGATCGTGGAGCGTCTTTGTGCCATTGGAATTTGTTTTGACATGCGCTTCAATCAACGCGCGGTCTTTCGCCTCAATGGCAAGATTCAGGAGTTGGCTCGCGGGCCCGTCCGGCAGTGCGGCGAATAGTTCCTGTTCGAGGGCGCGGCCGCCGCCCCATGCGAACACCTTGCCGCCGGCAGCAACAAAGGCAGCTTCGGCACCCGGTGGGGCGGGCTTGTCGCTGTCTCGCAGGATCGCCGTCCGGTAGCCGAGAGACTGCAGAGCGATGGCGCGGCTGAAGGTTTCATCGCCATTGCCGTTCACCAAAGTTGCACCACAAGCTGCATGCGATTTTTCGCCGGCAGCAGTGAAGTGCTGATCCAGACCGCGCATCAAGCCGATTTCGCTTCCGCCCTCGCACACCACGATGGAGGAGGCGAGCAGCGCATGGGCGTGGGCGCGGATCGACCCCTGTACGTTCCCGGCGTCGCTGGCACGGCGGACAGTATGCTGCCCGCCGTTCCTGCGGACGATATGAAGCTGGTGGGCATTGAGCTCGGTCACGGCAATCGGCGAGTGGCTTGTGGCAAAAACCTGTAGCGGGGGCACGTGTTCCTTGGCGCCCAGCGCACCGAGCAGGCGAATGATCCGGTGCGGTTCGAGCCCATATTCCAGTTCGTCGATCAGAAACGTCGTCGCCTTCTCGGCCGCCTTCCGCTGCAGGGCGGCGATCAGTAGCCGCGACGAACCAAGCCCGAGAGCCCGTAGCGGCACACCCCCTTCATCATGGAGCGAGATGGTGCCGCCGGTGAAAGTGACCGAACCCGCATCGATCAACGCCTGCACGGCCTTTCCGACGGGAACGCCCATATCTCCTGCCGCTGCCGTGACAAATTTGAGAGGCTCCTCGAGCTCTTTGAGTTCCTTTTCGTCGAATGCGTCGCGCATCCCACGAGCTGCCCGGGTCAGCTCCTTTGATGCGTCCGCTTTGCCGTCTGTCAGCTTGGTCAGTACGGACCCTCTCCGCCACGTCAGATGCATGCCGGCCGTGACGCCAAGCCTGGCCGGCGCGATACGCGTGCGATCTGCCCAGTTAAGATTGCGGACCCGACCTGACGCCTGGGCACGCGGCGAGACAAGCGTCCATTCTGGCTCGAGGTCCTCTTGGACTGTGAGCTGGAGCGTCAGGGCGGTTTCGAGCCCGGCACCGGGTTCCGCTTCCACCAACCCGCTGGCCGGATCGAAGCCCACGAGGAAGTCGCCATACGGGTCGATGTTCTTCAGAGGGTCATCGAGAGCGCCAAGAGTCACCGCAATGCGGATCGCGTGGCCGAAATCAAGGGCATGGAAATCGGCGTCAGTGAAGGAAAGTGATCGGCGCGCGCCGAGGCAAAGATCGATGGCATCAAGAATCGTCGACTTGCCGCTATCGCCTGGTCCGATCAGGCAATTTATCCCCGGACCAGGTACCCAGCGAAGCGTCTTCACGGCTCGAAAATTCTCAATCTCAAGCACACGGACTAGCGCCATTGGGCGTTCTTTCTGCTCGTTCGTCAGAGAATACGCGCCGAACGGCCAGCATTCCGCCGCTTGGGCCAGCCCGCACTAGCCGAGATGAACTTGACTTACAATGCAAATGCATTACATCAGATGATATTGAGATGCAAGGAGCGGGTCATGGCCAAGACGGCTGAAATCCTCGAAATCCCCGCCACCATCACCGAGCGCGGCCAGACGACTGTGCCGGCCGCTATCCGTAAGATGCTGGCTCTCGGCAAGCGTGACCAAGTCGTATTCCGTGGCCTCGCTGACGGCACTGTCGTCATCGCGAAGAAGCAGGGGCGTGAAGCCGAAGCCGACCCTGTGATCGGCACGTTCCTCGAATTCCTGGCGCGTGATATGGCTCATAAGCCCGCACGAATTCGATCGATGCCGAAGTCGCTGGTTGCTCGCGGCAAGGTCTTGGTCAAGGGTGTCAAAGTCGATCTCGACGCAGCGCTTCCGGATGACGAAGGGTGAGCGATGACACCATCGAAATTAACGGTTGGAAAATCTATGCGCACCCGCTCTTCCTCGATCAACTCGAGGCGATGATCGAAAACGTTGAGCGAGCGCGCAAAAAGGATCCGAAGGACTATAAGAAGAAGCGCGCCGCAAAGCTCCTTGCGGCGGTGCTGAAGGTCGCATTCGAAGATATTCCCGACGATCCAACCCGGGACATCTATCGTCAGGGCGCCACCTTGGGCGATGAATATAAGCACTGGTTCCGTGCGAAATTTCTGCAGCAGTTTCGACTGTTTTTTCGCTACCAGCGATCCGCTGACGCCAAGGTCATTGTGCTGGCCTGGGTCAATGATGACTCGAACGCTGCGCGCATACGAGAGCGCCAATGATGCCTACGCCGTGTTTCGGAAGATGCTGAAGCGCGGCAACCCTTCAGACGATTGGATGAAACTTAGCGAATCAGCTCGAGCGTCCGACGCAAAGCACCGTCTTCGGAACGCAGCTGGATCGCAGAAGTAACAACTTCGGATTGCCGTCGCTCGACGAGCGGGCTGAAGCCTTGGGATAGAGGCTATTCAGCCAGGCGGCGGACAAATTGGGGGACGTGGTGAAACTGAGTCTAAGCGAGATTCATCCAGGATGCATCGCAGTCCAATGCGAAGCCGATCCTGGCATTTACAAATCTATCAAGCCGGATGAACCGGTCCCGAACCCGCTGCCCAGCAAGGATGTCATTTGGTTCGATGCCACTAGGTCAACAATTATCATTCGACCGATTATCACATATCCGTCCGAGCGATATTTTGAAGCGAAGTACAGCCAGCTCGAAGAGATCGTTTTGGAAGGTTTTGATTTCGAGCTACCCGAGGATGAACACGCCATACACGATGCGCTCTTCCAGCTACCTACCGGCTTCATCAAGAATATCGAAGCCGGCCTTGGATTTCCAAAGGAATATAGTTCAATCGTTGACAGTATCGAGGAGCTCGACGACGTCACAAGCCTGATCATCACAAAGCGAGGGTCGACCCGCCTCGACGGCGCGTGTTTTCATCTCGCTTACCGCGAATTCGAAACACTGCGCTTATCGTTGGCGCGTATCACACGAGGTTATCAACGCGAGGGACGCATAGACCGGACGATCAAATCCCATAATACCCTGTTGACAACACTGGACCCTGAGCGATTCCCGGAAAAGCGGCGACCGCTCAAGAAAGACACGATCTCCAATTTGCTGGTTGGTCGCGATTACTCCAAGTCCGAGCTCTCAAAACGCGATCGGGTCGGCATGGTCGCTGCAGTTCGCTCGAGCGCTCCAACGATCGCAACCGAAACGCCTGATGTGCTTTATGGACTTCAACGCGACATCGAACTCGTTAGCCTCGACGTTCTAATCGAGCGGTTTCAGGAAATGATCGACAAGAAGCTGCCCGAGAGCTCTTGGCAGAAGCTGTTTGCTTCGAACCCGTTCATACTATCAATGTTGTTTGGCTATCCGATCGTCGAGGTGCTGGGGCAGGCTCATGTGGGAGGGACGGCTCTGACGGGAAGAGGCGGAAAGATCGCCGATTTTTTGGTCAAGAATGAAGGCACCAACAATGTGGCTTTGGTCGAAATCAAGACGCCGCACACTCAGCTGCTTGGAAAGGAATTTCGCGGCGGCGTCTATCCGGCTTCGGGCGATCTTGTGGGTTCGGTTGCCCAAGTCCTCGACCAACGCTATCAGTTTCAAAAGAATATAGCACAGATCAAGGATGCAAGCGATGTCGCCGACATAGTATCTTACTCTGTTGATTGCGTCGTTGTTGCGGGGAAAACCCCGGAAGGAAAAGCCGAGCAGAAGTGCTTGGAATTGTTCCGCCGTAGTATGAAGGACGTTCAGATTTATGCGTTTGACGAACTCTTGCAGAAGCTGGTTCAGCTTCGCAACTTTCTCGCCAGCGACGAAGCCACTGAACGATAAGTCAAGAAAAGGTACCTCGCTGCATTGATGGCGACGCAATGGATCCGTTGGCTGCATTGTCGAAAATTGACCACGCCTTCTTCGCCCGTGATGGCGTTAGGCTTGCCTTTGGAAAGCGCTGGGATGGGGAGATCATCCACATTTCGCAGGCGTCGCGTGGCTCGGCATGTGGGTGCCAGTGTCCGGCGAAAAATTGCGGCCGGAAGCTCGTTGCGCGAAAGCGTGAGCGTGACATCGCTCATCACTTCGCGCATGCGCCACTCACGGCGGCGGAGCGGGCTTCTGGTATCGCCCCGAGCTGCAAACACGGCAATATGACGGCGCTTCACCATTATGCGGAGCAACTGCTCAATAGCCGAAAAAGCCTTGTCCTTCCACCCGTGCAGGCCTCGTACGGCGCACGCACCAGGACAATTCGCCAAGCAAAGCCCTTCGTCTTTGACTCAGCTATGCTGGAGACCATGGATGGCGAAACCATCCCGGACGTAATCCTGCAGAAAGGCGATGATCGAATGCAGGTAGAGGTCTACGTGACGCATCGCTGTGGCCCGGAGAAACGAGCTAAGATCGCGGGTGCGGGCATCTCGGCAGTCGAAATTGATCTGTCCGCGCTGTCACGAGACACGGCGATAGCTGGCCTCAACGAGGCAATTCTAACATCGGCTCCGCGCGAATGGATCTACAATCGCAGGGCCGCTCAGGTTAAAGATGAACTGGAGCGAATAGCGAGACAGGAAGCAGCTGCGGCAGAGGAGAGACGTCGAAGCCAGATTGATAGGGTCGAGGCAGCCTATGCTTCCGCGCGACGAAGGGCATTAGAGTCTGATTGGGAGAACTCGCCAGAGGTCCAAGCTGTTGCGGCGGCGGGAGACGGCGAGCTTCTCGACGGACAGTCCGGAGGAGACGGGTATTTCACGGTTCATCCCAAGGTATGGAAGGCGAGCATTCTCCGTGACATGGTGCCACGTTTTGGTGGCGTCACCCCATTCTCCGTGATCGGCGAATTCCGTACGCGCGGTTGGATCGCGGAAGAGTTCGCCAGCCGCAGCCAGAACGATGACTCGCTTCTGGTGGACGCTAACCTTCCCAAGGGCGGTGCCGAACGGGCCGTGATCAGGTTCCTGCGGTCTCTTGCTGTTGAGGGAGTTGTCGAAGATACGGGCTGGGCGTGGAAGCAGACGCAGCGACGATCCGCTGAAGTGCATCAGCGCCGCATTGATCAGGATCGTGCCGATCGAGAAGCTGCACAGCTGGCGGCGCGTCTAGCATCTCTGAAAGGTCTCGGCGAAAGCATAGCCCTCCTTGGATCCGATGTTGAGCGACGGGGCTTCGAAGTCGCATCCTGGATGGAGCACGCGCCGGATGGCCAGCAATCCCTGAAGCAAATCGCCATCGAGGGCGATGCCGCTTGGCAGGCATTGAAAGGAGCTCTCGCGACCACCCTTGCAGTTCTCAAAGATGAATCTGAGCAGAAGGCCGATGATCTCGGGCTGCCGGTTCGCGGCGCGCTTAAAATGATGCGTTCGATCCACGACAGCCGGGCCGCCCGGCGCAAGGCCGAGGAGGAGGAAGCAGAGCGACTTCAGCGTTTGGAGCGGCTGGAGACAATCACGGCTCTTTCAATCTCGTGGATCGGCGATGCCCATTCGAATTGGCTAGAGGCACCACACTCGAACCTTGGCGGGATGTCGCCGCGCGAAGCCGCTGCACTGTCTGGAGGGCATCTCGAAATTGCAACCCGTCTGCTGCGCAGCTTTCAAGCAGAGTTGATCAAGAAAACGCAATGGGTGGATGAACTGGAGCGAGAAGCATCCAAGCTGCTTCCGCGGCCCGACATGCTTCGCCTCTATATGACAGCCGGCGATCCAGAGCTGCCCGGTTTCGTCTCCCCGACCGTCCACACAAAGGATGAGCAAACGATGCGGCAATGTTTGGCGCTCTTGAGGCGTCGTTACGGCAAGCGGTAGTGTCGATATGCACTGCATCGAGCTCAAGAAGTATTGCTGGATTGCGCGCCATCGCATTGCCAACTTCGAGATTTGCCTTGAACCTTCAAGGCGCCAAATAGGGTTAGGGCGAGTGAAACGTTCTCGCCAGCCTGGAAGTTCAGCGATTTGATGATGGGCGCCCTGGCGGCAGAAAAACGAGAAGTTCATTACGGACAGTCGCCGCGGCTTCCAATCACGAAGGCCCAGCTGCTGCGGTGACATGTCGATCAAGAACATCAGATCGAGGATCGTTACGCTAAACACGGAAAATCACGTCCATCTCTTGCGATCGGAGTGGACGCACCCGTAGCAGGTCCCAGGGCTTGAGTTGTGTCCATTGTCAATCGGCCCTTAATTGCGGTTTGTTGTCAAGCTACCATTCTTTCTCTCTTTCCAGTGACACGGTGGTAGCGATTGCTCCGTCGGAGCTGGTCAGGTTGCGGAGACGGAGCGATCGCGGATAGCGAGCCGATTGCCTAGCGGGAGTGGCAATCGATGTCGTTGGCGGCTTGAACGGAGTTGGGTTGATGTCGTAGCTGGGGTCATGGTCCTTTCCGAGGTCGCGAGCGCCTCATGATGATGTCCGGATCGGGCGCCTCAACGTTTGCAGCGGAGTGCGAGCGAACCGCCACCAGCCGATTGACCGAGGTCACCACGACCACCGTCCCAGCGGGACATCGCCGGTCCGGCGGACCGGACCAGGGACTTGCGAGCAAATATCAGATTGGCTTCGGCTGGCCCCAGTCGAAGGATGTGCCATCGGCCCAGACGCAGTGAAGAACGATGGCGATTTTGCGCGCGATGGGACCTTTGCCTTCCTCATGCCGATCCGCTTGGCAATGCGGCACCTCACATGTGAAACGCCGCGTGAGCAATCGGAGGCGCACCTTTCTGCCCGCTGATGGCAAATCGGCCACGTGCCGAATGTAACGGCTGTGGATTCGGCGCGATGCAGTCGCGCACAAAGGGCACTGGGCCTCCGCAGCCTCTGACCGAACAGCCAGATTAACCGAATCCTCTGAATCACTTACGCTATCAAACACCAAAACCAGTCGGTACGAGCGATGAAATTCGAAAGCCTGTCCGCATGGCGCCGATTCTCCGTTGAAGAACCACAGTTGCCGGCGAACTTCATCAGAAATGAGTCAGAGAGCCAATATTGCAGGCCGAATGACACTGATCATCGCGCCGTACAATGCGCAGGTCTTCGAGCTTCAGGAGCGACTTCCCGGCGCTCGCATCGGCACCGTGGACAAATTTCAGGGCCAGGAGGCGCCAATCGTCATCTATTCTATGGCGACCTCCAGTCACACGGATGCGCCGCGCGGCATGGAATTCCTGTACAGCGCCAACCGGCTGAACGTCGCGGTTTCGCGAGCGAAGTGCATTTGCATAGTGGTCGCTTCTCCGCGTGTGTTTGAGGCCGAGTGTCAGACCACTCGTCAAATGCAACTGGCTAATGCCTTCTGTCGATACGCCGAGATGGCGTCGGCTTTGTAGGGTCTGTCGCTAATGGCCACGCAAAAACGTCGATCATCAAATCGAAACCATTGTCAGGCTCGTACGGAAAATCGATCAAATGCCGTCAAGAGTTGTGAGCGCGGCTCGACGTCCCGCAGATAAATTTCAGTCTTGAGGAATGCGATCTCTTCCGTGAGTTTGTTTTCGTCTGCGTCCACATACCACGATCGCGGCCTACCATCACTCCCATCGCTCCAACGATAGCCGCGCCGTTTGAGCGTATCCTTGAGATCGAAGGGCGATTGCTCGGCCCACACGCGAATCGTTTTCTTGCGAGCTTGTTCCAGCAGGACGGCGAGCGCCGGCAAGCCCGCGGTCGGCCATTCGAAGGCCAGAATTTCGAGGAGAGCATGACAATCGTCCACGGCTCTATGGGCTTGGTGAAAGTAGCCCGTGCCGTTCAATAGATTGCCCAAACGCGAGACTTCGAAGCCATGATTGCGCCATTCGATCTCGGTCGCGGAACATCCCCAGGCCTTTCGCTGAAAGATCGGCCAATAGCGTTCCGCAAATTTGCGATCGAAGCTCGCGTTGTGCGCAATCACGATGACCGCCTCGTCGACGAACGAAGTGACCAATGTCTCATCTATGCGGTGTCCTGCCACCATTCCGTCGGTGATCCCAGTGAGCGCAATTACCTCAAGCGGTATCGTTCCTGTTGGCTCATTGAACGATGAAAAGGCCTCCTTGATTCCCGCGACCCGACCGTCGGCCAGGTAGTCGAATTTGACCATTCCGAGCTCGATAACCTCGTCGTTTCGCGCGTCAAGTCCGGTGGTCTCGACATCTAGGAGGATACCAGTCTTAGTATTTTGGCCATCGGGCGGTTCGAAAGTGGTGCGGGGGCGGAGACGCCGCAAAACTCGGTAGTCTGCCGATTTTGCCAGCACGTCGGCCATGGCGGCCAGAGATAAGTCGTTGTCGGACATCGAATAGTTGGACCGCACGTCGTTGGCGAGGTGTCCAGATTGTCTGTGTCGCAATTCTAATCCGCTTCAAATCCCGAAATCCAGTTGCGGACAGTCGTAATCGCCTTGGAGGGAAGACAAGGATACTCCTAAGAGGCGTACCGGCTTGCCGCGGAGATCCGGATTGTCCCGCTGCTCGACCGATGCGTAGAAGGCATCCATGTCCACATGGATGATCTTGCGCTGACGGGGCGAGGCCTCTGCCTGGTCCTTATCGTCGGTCACGTTGTCTGTCCGGCCGGGTCTTCCTTGACGCCGCGTGCTACGATTTTGAGTGACCTGTCTGAAAGCGGCCGCTGAAGCTTCAGGGCCTCGGTCGGAGTGGCCGTCATCCAGGTCTCGACTTCGTCTGGCGTCGTCAGGATCACGGGCATCGCTTTGGGATGGACGGCGCCAACTTCGGCGTTCGGCTCCGTCGTGAGGAACGCGTAGAGGTCGTTCGTGGTCTCGCCTTCCTTGACCTTCCGCACGGACGTCCAGTTAGTCCAGATGCCGGCGAAGCAAGCGAGGGGACGGGTCTCATCAAGCGAACCAGATATCGCCGCCTTCGGCCTTGTTGAACTCACTGAACGAGTTGAATGGCACGACGCAGCGATTTTCGACGCCGAGCCAGCGGGTCCAATGTTTGCTCTTCACGTTGCGGATGTTGGTCGTGCCGCCGTCCGGCTCCATTCTGAGCAATTCCTTGAAATCCACTGCCTTGCCCTTGGCCTGCAGCTTTTGGGCTCGTTTCTTGGTGGCGTCCATCAGTGCCTTCGATGACGACGGCATCCCCCATCGCGCCGTGGCGAGCTCGCGGCCCTCGGCTCCGTTGTGCACGATCGGTGCCTTGTAGTCGGGAAACACGCCAGGCATCGGCGCCAGATTGCCGACGTATCGGTTTACGACGCGAAACAGCGCACTAATGGCAGCCTGGTTGGTCGTGATCGAATAGATGGGGTGATTGCGGTTGCTGCTCGAAAGGCTCAGCCTGGAAGGAAGCCGGCGAGCCGGTGGCAGCAGGAGCGGGAACATGAAGCACTATGTCGGTCTGGATGTTTCGCTAAAGGAGACGGCTATCTGTGTTGTGGACGAGAATGGCGTCGTCATTCGCGAGGTCAAGGCACTTTCGGAACCGGAGGCTATTGTTGCCTGGCTCAACGAAAGCGGATTGCCCATTGTCAAGATCGGGATTGAGATTGGTGGTCTCGCTCGTTGGCTGTACAGCGAACTGCGTGCTGCCGGCTTACACGCAGTCTGCATCGATCCCCGAAGACTGCGTGGCGTGACTAAGACGATGCCGATTAAGACCGATCGAAACGACGCTCGCGCCATTGCACAGGTAATGCGGATCGGCTGGTACACCGTTGTTCATATCAAGGGTGACGTGAGCCAGGAGCTACGAATGCTTCTCAACAATCGCAAGACGCTTTTGATCAAGCAGATCGATATCGAGAACGAAATTCGCGGCGTCTTACGCGTCTTCGGCTTAAAGCTGTCTGGTCGTATATCTCAAGCGACGTTTGAGCAGCAGACTAATGAACTCACAGATGGCCATCCACGACTCGCGGCGATGCTGCGCCCAATGCTTGTGGCTCGAGCCGCGCTGCGTGAACAGTACGGCGTCTTGCACAAGATGGTACTTGAAATAGTACGCCGCGAACCGACATGTCAGCGGCTCATGACGATACCGGGCGTAGGTGCACTGACGGCAACCACGTTTCTAACAACCATTGATGACCCGGATCGCTTTCAACGCTCCCGCGATGTTGGCGCGCATCTTGGCCTTACGCCACGCAAATACGCATCTGGGGCAACCGATCGGAATGGCGCTATTTCGAGGTGTGGCGATGTGATGCTCAGGACCATACTTTATCAGGCCGCGCTTGCACTTCTAACCCGCACCCAGCGTTGCTCCGCATTGAAAGCTTGGGGTGTAAGGGTGGCCAAGCGACGCGGGCTTCGCCGAGCGGTCGTAGCAGTCGCACGAAAATTAGCGATCGTGATGCATCGGATCTGGGCAGATGGAAGCGAGTTCCGATGGACCCGCGAGGAGGCGACCGCATGATCAATTAGCAATTCAGCGGATCCGCCGAAAAGGCAGGACGACGTCCTGCGAGGACGAGGTCGGGGTGACTGCGCTGCAACCTCTGTGCCTGCAGCACGCGCCTAATAGATAGCAGCTCCCGATCTTCGGACTACCATCGTGAGGCGGCTATGAACGTCGACCTCGTAGACAAGAGCGAGCCTCGCAGGCTGTCGGTAACGAGCTGAACCCTTGTGCCAGCAACCGCAATCAGACAAGAGATTGCACATCAATCAGGCTTCGGTTTTGGGGTGGCGAGGCTGCCAAGCCAACTGTAGCAGAGTCGCGGTCGGACGCCGACCGGCCTTCGCGCATTTGCGGCAGCGCAGCCGGCTGGCGAGATCATGCACGAAGGTGGTCGGCGGATGTTTCATAGCTGCGAGGTCGACGTCGCTCGGCGTCTTGCAGCGCGTGCACCTGATCTCAAGCCAGGGAAAGCCTCCATTCACAGCCTGATCGATGGTGGGCGACGGATCGATCGGTTCGCCGTCGCTCCACATCCGCTCATTCCAGCTTTCGCAAAGCAGCCTGTCAGCTTGCTGGACCATGGCCTCGCCCTTGGCCCGCATCTCCGCCGATTGGGCTGCCAGCATGTTGGCCATCGCGCGCGCCTTGCCGAGCTCCTTTGCCAGAGCCTTGCGATCGCCGCCCGACAGGGGCGTGGGGTGATACTTCGGGGCCATCCGGACATCCAGGCGCAAAGAGATCGGATCGCGTTCCGGAACGGGCTAGGGCGTTTCGAACGCCGGCCAGCACCCGTCTTCTTCATGTCTGCCAGTGCGCTGCAGACAGGTGTTATCGAGCAACCGGTGCGCCACGTCCTTCCAGAGCGCGTTGCCGCCATACAATCGGACCGCATCAGCGGTCTGGATTTCCACGGTCCGCTCGCAGCGGCGGCACGAGACGCGCAGCACGTGGCGTCGAATCTCGGAAAGACGTCGCTGCCGCTTCCGGGCTCGGCTCTCATCGGCGCGAGGGTCTTTCAGGACGGATTCCCAATATTCGGCCGGGAGTGGCGCATCTGGAGCCGCCGTGGAGGGGCCCGGTCTGCGGGCAGCTTCAGCGGCCAGTTTTTCCATCTGCTTCGGGGTCGGCATGCGCCAGCTCGCGGGTCGATCGGTCATTCCGAATTAGAACATAACAAGAACAAAAGTCGAGTCCGTCCGCACCCACGAGAAAAAATCATTCAGGTGGCAGGGGTGCCATGTCGGAACCAACCTGGGTGGATCGTCTTGAATCCGGCATCAGTATCGGAGTTCCCCGCCATGGCCCCCCGCGCTAACTGGAAAGGCTTCCTGCGTCTTTCCCTCGTCACCTGTCCAGTAGCGCTCTATCCGGCAACGTCGGAATCCGAAAAGGTCTCGTTCAACCAGCTCAACCGGAAGACCGGCCACCGCATCAAGTACGCCAAGGTGGACGCTGATACCGGCGAGGAGGTCGACAACGAGGACATCGTCAAGGGCTACAAGGTCGACACCGACACCTTCATCGAGGTGACGAAGGAGGAGCTCGAGAATGTCGCGCTGGAATCGACGCGAACGATCGAGATCGACGAGTTCGTCGACCGCACCGAGATTGATCCAAGATATCTGATCCGCCCTTACTACCTGACTCCAGATGGCAAAGTCGGGCACGACGCCTTCGCCGTTATCCGCGAGACCATCCGCGAAATGAACAAGATCGCGATCGGTCGTGTGGTGCTGACCAATCGCGAGCACATCATCGCGCTGGAGCCGCTCGACAAGGGGTTGATGGGGACGCTGCTGCGTTATCCCTACGAAGTCCGGTCCGCGGATGAGTATTTCGACGAGATCCAGGACGTCAAAGTCACCAAGGACATGCTCGATCTCGCCAAGCACATCGTCAATCAGAAGGCAGGTCATTTCGAGCCGGACAAGTTCGAAGACCAGTATGAAACCGCCCTCATCGATCTCATCAACCAGAAGCGCGCCGGCAAACCTATCACCGCGAAGGCGCGTCCCCGCGGCGAGAACGTCGTCGACCTGATGGACGCGCTGCGCAAGAGCATTGGAAGAGACGCGCCGGCCGCGACAGAGGCTGCCAAAAAGCCAGGCAAAAAGCCGCGCAAGGCGGCGGCCGGGCAGAAGGAAATGCTGATGCCGATCGCAGGCAAGAAGCCGGCGAAAGAGGCCGCGGCGAAGAAACCGGCAGCCAAGCCGCAGCGCAAGTCGGCCTAGCGTCTCGTTAAGCATGCAGTGACGCCAGACGGCCGCTACTTCGTGTCCGCGGCGGGGAGCGATATGGCTGTGCTGAAAACGACTTCCAAGAGATCGAAGTTGAGCGCGGGCATTCTCGCCTACCGCAAGGGCGCTTCCGGGCTCGAGGTTCTGCTCGTTCATCCCGGCGGTCCGTTCTGGAGCAATAAGGATAATGGCGCCTGGTCCATTCCGAGGGCGAAATCGATGCCGCGGATGCTCCGGAACAGGTCGCGCGGCGCGAGTTTGCCGAAGAACTCGGCCCGAGCGCTTCTATTGGTCCGCTCCAGCCGTTGGGGGAGGTCCGACAGCGAGGAGGGAAGCGCGTCATCGCATTCTCCGGAGAAGGCCATTTTGACCCGGCCGCGCTGACCAGCAATACCTTCGATATCGAATGGCCGCCCCGAAGCGGTCGACGGCAGAGCTTTCCCGAAGTCGACCGCGCGGAATGGTTCGATATCGAGTTCGCACGGACCAAGATGCTGACCGCTCAGGTACAGCTTCTCGATCGTCTTTTGGCGATCGCCGTTGAGAGAGCTGAGAAATGACGTTCAGGATTGGAATCATTTCGGACACGCACGGCCTGTTAAGGCCCGAGGCGGAACGAGGCTTGGCGGGCGTCGATCACATCATTCATGCCGGCGACATCGGGCGTCCCGAGATCGTCGACGCGCTCCACCGGATTGCGCCCGTCACCGCCATCCGCGGAAACGTGGACAATGGCGAGTGGGCCCGCGAATACCCCGACACGAACCTCGTGCGCCTGGCGGGAAAGTCGATCTACGTTCTGCACGACCTGAAGACGCTGCAGGACGATCTTGGCGCGGGCATCGACGTCATCGTCTCCGGGCATTCCCACGTGCCGAAGATCGACACGGTCGGTGGCGTTCTCTATGTGAATCCCGGAAGCGCGGGACCGCGGCGCTTCAAGCTGCCGATCACGCTTGCGACGCTCGATGTCACTTCTCAGGGCATGCGACCGGAAATCCACGACCTTGGAGGCGAGTGAGCGCACCACCGCGCTGGGAATTCACAGCGGAGGAGGCGAATGCGTTAATTCGTTCCGTTTGCCGGTCACATTCGAAGGGAAGCGTTATTTGCGCGGACGTTCTCGCTCGCGCACGACTTCCTTCGCCCGCTTGTCGGACCGGAGCCCGAGGTAGACGGGCTGGCGCAGTTCGCCCTTGCTCGTCCACTCCGCGAACTTGACCTCGGCAACGAGCGAGGCCTGACCCAGGTCGTGGCGGCCTCGTCCTTCACTTTGGCAGGGAACGGCGATTTAGGGGCCGTCAGCTTCACGAGCTTGCCATGCAGGTCTTCCAGGATTTTGTGGCTGAAGCCGGTGCCGACATGTCCGATATAGCGCCATGCGTCGTCTTCCCGCACGGCGAGGACCAGGGCGCCGAAGAATGGCCTGGTGCGCCTGGGTGCCGTGAAGCCGGCGATCACCACTTCCTGACGCTTTGCCGTCTTGATCTTCAGCCAATCCGCCGTTCGGCTTCCTGATGTATACGCGCTGTCGGCGCGCTTCGCCATGAGGCCTTCCAAACCCTTCCGCTCGGCATCGACGAAGAATTTCGTGCCGTCTCCTTTGCGGTGAGTGCTGAAGGCGATCAGCCTGTCGCGCGGCAGAATCGCCTTCAGCCGCTTCTTGCGCTCGAGGAGAGGCTGCCTGCGCAAGTCCACTGCGTTCTCGAACATGAGGTCGAAGGCGCAATACAGGAGCTTCGCTTCATGGCGCAGCGCGTTTTGAAGCAGCTGGAAATGTGAGACGCGGTCCTTTCCGATCGCGACGAGCTCACCGTCGATCACGGCGTCGCCCTTCACGCCCTCCAGCGCTTTAGCGACCTCGATATAGCTGCGGCTGATGATCTTGCCGTTGCGGCTGTAGAGTGCAAGCTTGCCCCGCCGGATTTCTGCGATCATACGGAAGCCGTCATACTTGTCCTCGAAAACCCAGCCGGGGTCGTTGAACGGCGCGTCGGTGGCGAGCATCGGCTGCAAACGCTTGGGCAAGGGCGACGTCCGGCTCATTCGAGGTCAATCCTTCGGAGCGCGTTGCGAAATGCATGGACGTCCTTCAAGGATTAGGGAACGCTTCGAGGCCGCGTCGTGTTCCGCAGGCGTCGTGGCGTGAGCACGATCGATCGCGGAGGGCGGATCGGACCGATGGCCAGAAAACTGAAGACCTATCAGACCTCGCTGGGCTTCGTCGGTCAGGCGATCGCCGCTCCCTGCATGAAAGCGGCTCTGGAAGCGCGGGGCGCAGATAGCAATCTCTTCCATCAGGGCGCGGCAAGGGAGAGCCACGATCGGGACGTCGTCGCCGCGACCATGGCAAAGCCCGGCGTCGTTCTCAGGCGCCCGGCCTGATCCGACAGATCTTCAACGACCCGACCGGAACCGAACTTACCTTTCGCGGCTTGGAAATCGTATTCAACACTAGGGAGCGCCCCATGGGAGAGCGCCGCAGAGTGAAGCAGACCCGCTCGCTTGAAGAACGAATGGCCGAACAGGCCAATAAGCTTAAAGAACGGGCGAGCCAGTTACCGGCTGGTACGGAACGTGAGAGTTTACTTAAGCGAGCCAGGATCGCCGAGACCGGCGCGCATCTAAGCGACTGGCTGACGTCGCCCGGATTGCAGCCACCCAAATAAGGCTTCGGAACGACTGTTCACTTTGGTACTCTCAGGAACATCGACACGGCACGCGGTGATTCGATGCTCCAAATGATTTTAACAATGTGCGGGATTGGGACTGCACTGGTCGGCATCTTAATCAGCGTATTTGAGTGGCGCGCATTGGTGGGCTATTGGCGCCTAAAGAGGCGCCCCCCGGCAAATTTCGACATGAAGTAAGACCGTCTCAGTTGGCGACCTCGTCGTTATTGTAGCGCGTCCTCTGTTGTCCCATCGCGGCATTTGATGCGGTTGAACAAAGGCGGGCGGTGTCGAGGCGGACCGGACATCGACCCAGATCTGTGAGTACCCTAGTACGCGTACTGCGGCTTGGTTCACGGCGGCGCGGTCCCGTCGCTTCTCAGGAGCGAGCTCCATGACGGCCCGATGTAGCTCGGCCGGTATCGTGCAGTTGGCTTTCCAAGGGATTGTTGGCAAACTGCCAGGCGATCGAATGCATCCATCACAGGTCCTCCCGCAGGCCCCGGTGGAACGGGTGCCGGACCTTTCCCTCGGCCGACTTCGCGCGATACTCGGTCTCGGCGAGCAGCTTTGGTTCGACCCAGATGCCCTTATGTGCGATCCGCTTCGTGTACGGTTGCGTTCCGGATCAGCGGCATCAGTTTCTTCTGGAGGTCAGCGGCGGACGTCTTGTCAAATCCGTGGTCGAGCTTGCCCGCATAGACCAGATCGTCGCCGTTGCGGCGATCGACATCGATGCCGTCCCATTTTCCCTCGTCGAGTCAGCGATCGTCAGTGTCTCGCGCTGGATGCAGGTTTTCTTCACCCAATCGCCTGTACGCCCCTTCGGATAGGGAGCATCTCGCACCTTCGAGACGACGCCTTCCAGACCGAGTTTGCAGGCATGCGCGAACATCTCGCGTCCCTCGATCTCGAAGCTTTCGCTGAACTGGACGTCGGTACCATCGACGATTTTCCTGAGCTCGGCTTTCCTCTGGATCAGCGGCAGCTTTCGGAGATCGCGGCCATTCAGGTAGAGCAGATCAAAGACCACCAGCACAATGCTCGTTGACTTGCCCTTGAGCTCGTTCTGCAGCACCGAGAAATCCGCGGTGCCGTCGGCGGCGGGGACGACGATCTCGCCGTCGATGACGGCTGAGCTCGCGCTGATCCGCCACGCGTGATGGGCGACCTTCTTGAAGCGGTGGGTCCAGTCATGGCCGCGGCGCGTGAAGACCTTCGCCGCCTCGTTGGCCAAGTGGATCTGGACCCAGTAGCCGCCGAACTGGATTTCGTGAATCCAGCGTTCTCCGGACGGCACCCTCTCGATCGAGGTGGCCAAGGACGGTTCGATGAAGCCGGGCATTGGGGCCTTCACGCCGATGGTCGCCGGTTTTCGACGCTGAAACGCCACTGAAGCACTCCACGCAACAGCTGATTCAAACTGACACAGGTCGAATCGTTCCGGAACCCGTGAATCCTTTGCTGCGTTGGTCTGCTAGCAATCCGACAGGAGGAGCCGATGGCGGCAGCGAAGAAGACGGGGCGCGGGCGCAAGCAGGACCGGGCCCGTGTGGCCGGCGGCCAAAAGTATGAAGTGGGGTACGAATCCAAGAAGACAGGACGGTCGGCGTCAGCGGTCAAGAAAGCTGTCAAAAAGGTCGGCAACAACCGGAAGCGTGTCGAGAAGCGTCTCGGACGATAAATTTTTTGCCCGCCTCAAATGTCCAGCGCGTTGCCTAGACCTCGGGCGGGCATTCGGGGCAGGTATCGCCGATCGAGTCCAGGACCTCGGTTAGCGCGCCGGCAGCCGCCTCGGGCGAAAGGCCCGGTGGCGGATCCTGGCGGGCGATTTCGACCGCCCGCTCGCGGGCGTATGGATCGGCGCGGTCCTGCATCCAGCCGTGGTACTCACACTCGCGGATCGCGCCTGCCTCCTCCAGCACGGCCACCGCCCGCCCGCGTACCGTGCGGGTCGCCGTTCGCCTCTCCTTGGTCATCAGCATCAAAATCGCTCCTGCGCGAGGGGCGAATCCTTGCGGCCCTCAATCCGTTCCGGCTGCTAACACAGAGCAGGGATTCCAAATCGTCGGGGCAGGTGCTTTTCCACGCGTTCCGCCGCCCTGTGCATAGGCTGTAAGCTTGTCTTCCTTGTCGCGCCTCGTCTGGCAAAGGGTGCTGCAGCGCCTTTGCCTCATCCCAAGCGGCGCATTGGGACACAACTTTCCTCTTCGCCGGTTGACCAGCCTACCATCTAAGGCGAGAACCTGCCGACGCAGAAACCACTCGAGAACTGGCCAAATCCAATCCGCGAGATTTGATATAGCTACAACGTCATTGGAATGCTTCGAACCTCTGTCGCTTTGATTCTCACCATTCTGTCGGGTGTGGCGCTGGCCGACGATTTTGTCGGACAGGCTAGCGTGATCGACGGCGATACGTTGGAAGTACATGGAGCGCGTATCCGGCTTTGGGGTATCGATGCACCGGAGAGCAGTCAGCTGTGCCGCGGCGAAGACAGCTTGCAAATTCGTTGCGGTGCGCAGGCGGCGAACGACCTTGACGCCTTCATTGCCCGCCGTCCCGTCAATTGTGTTCCAGTCAGCCTCGACCCGTATGGCCGGACCGTCGCGACCTGCTCGGTCGCAGGCAGGGATCTCGCTGAATGGCTTGTACGGAGTGGCATTGCGTTGGATTGGCCTCAATACTCGAAGGGCAGATATCGCGAGGCTCAGCGCGAGGCTGAGCGTACCGGCCAGGGACTCTGGAAGGGAAGCTACGTCGAGCCGTGGCTCTATCGTGCATGCATCCGGGCAAGTGGGAAGCCGGCCACCTGCTCGGATGACACAAATGCCCATCCTTGATGCGGTTCCGGAGAGATGCCGATCCACAACGTGTATTGGCCTATCATCGCAGGTTGGGCAGGTGGCTCTGGCGCGGTTTGGGCGACTCACGCTACCCATCATTCCCAATCACCTCACTGCATAATGGGAATGAAATGGTTGCAGCAACCCGTGAATTGCCGACCTCTGGTTACGCGATTGAAGTGGACGGCCGGTTCAAAGCCGAATTTACAACCAGAGACGGCGCCAAGGCGGCTGGCGAAGAACTAAAGAAGCGTTTTCCGTTGCTTCAGATCAGGATCTACGACGCGCAGACGCATGCTCGCGAGGAAATCTAGATCGCCGGTTCGAGTCTAAGCGGAGTTCTTCCGCTTGCGCGCGTGCGGCTTTCGCCGCATCGGGCTCTCGTGGAACCGAGCCGCTTTGCGTCTCGGTAGGGTAGGCGCGGGACACCTCGACGAGGATGTCCCTACGCCTCCCCCCAAACCGTGCGGGCACTTTTCAATGCACACGGCTTTCCATA
>NZ_JADPKG010000001.1:0-65949 GCF_023073875.1 Bradyrhizobium sp. 154 | reverse complement strand
TGCAGATAGTTGCGCTCAATCGTCCGGTCATAGCTGTTGTCGCGCATCGGATCGTCCTCCGCTGGAGCGATCCAATCAGCGAATTAGTGAACATGCACAATTGCGAGCGAAGCGAAGCAATCCAGGATCGTTCCGCGGAAAGAACCTGGATTGCTTCGTCGCTACGCTCTCGCAGTGACGGCGAGACCCTTCTATCCCTCCACATTCGCCTTGATCGCCGCCTCGAACCTGTCGACGAACTCGGCGAGCTCGTCGGCGCCGAGATCGCTGACGGCCCAGAAGTTCAGGCCGCGATTGCCCCAACGACGGCAGTTGAAGCCCTGCATGGTTTCGGTCTTTGGCGCGCGATATTCCGCGTTCGATGTCTGCGACACGAACAGGTTGATGACGTGCTGCCGGCGCCGGTAGACGACGGCGCCGATGGCGCGCGCATCGATATAGTCGAGCCGGCCGCCGACCAGCGTGAAACCCTGCGCGGTGAGGTCGATCACGGGCGGGGCGACGTCGAGCTTGCCGTTGAACCATGGCTTGACGGTGTGCTGGTCGGTGGAAAGCACGTCGGTAAGGTGACCGGCCTGAAGCGAGCGCAGATGCGCGGAGACGACCTCCGACAGGATACGCTGCTGGTCGTCCTGGCGCAGCACCACCGCGACGATGCCCGAAGCAGCAAGCGCGGAGACGGCTGAGCCCATTGCAAAGCCGCGCAGCACGGAGCGGCGGGTTGGTTGTTGGCGCTGCGGCTCGGGCAACGAGGCCTCGATCCGGCTGCGCAGGCTTGGGGGCGCGGTGTAGCGCAAACTGGCGTGGGCGAGCACGCGTTGCATGTCGCGCTGCGCGGCGAACTCCGCAGCGCAGTCCGGGCAGCTTGCGATGTGGGCTTCGACCTCGCGCGCATGGCCCGCATCGAGCTCATTGTCGAGCAGCGCGTGAAGCAGGTTCCTCGCTTCTTCGCAAGTCATCTTGAGTGCTCCTCTTCCACATTCCAGGCCGCGCGCAGCATGGCGCGGGCGCGGGCGAGGCGGGACATCACGGTACCGATGGGCGCGCCGACGACCTCGGCGATTTCACGGTAGGAAAGATTGTTGATCTCCCGCAGCACGAAGGTTTCCTTGAACGGTTCGGCGAGCGCGTCGATCAGCTTGCGGATCGCGCCGGCATCGCGGCTGCGCAGCACTTCGGTTTCCGGGCTTGCCTCGCTCTCCTGCCAGATTGGTGTCTGCTCGGCGGCGCCGGGCGTCTCCTCGATCGCGCTGTGGGAATGCGCGCGCCGCGCATATTCGGCGTTGCAGACGTTGCGCAGGATCGCGAACAGCCACGGCTTCATCGCCGGTCCATGATAGCTGTCAAAGTGCTTCAGCGCTCGCAGATAGCACTCCTGCACCGCGTCCTCGGCGTCGGAGGCATCGCGCAAGAGATAGCGCGCGAGCGTGTAGACGTCGTCGAGATAGGGCAGCGCCGCTTCGCGGAAGCGCAGCGCCTTCTGCAAATCGTCGGTGCCGGGCATCGCTCCTCGCTTTGCCTTTTGCTTTGCCACTTCTTTTGCCGTGATCGAATAGGTCTGAGCCCGGCCGGCGTGGGACAACCGGCCGGGCAAGACGTGGGTGCCTTGGTTGGAGACGTTACTCAACCTTGATCATCCCCGTCATGTGCGGATGCAACGAGCAAAAATATTTGTAGTCGCCCGCATTGGTGAAGGTGAACGAGAACTTGTCCTTGGTGTCCAGGGTCTTGGACCTGAACTTGCCGGCCGACACCACGGTGTGCGGGATGTCGTCCCGGTTGGTCCAGGTCACGGTGGTGCCGACCTTGATCGTGAGCTCGGCCGGCTGGAAAACGAAATTATCGATATGCACCTCCGTCTCGTCGGCACGGGCAGCTGTTGTGGGCAACAGGATGGCCGCGGCCAAAGCGAGACCGAAGTCGACACCGAAGTCGCGCCGATTGAGTGTCTTCATGATCAGCTTTTCTCTCAGCCCTGGAGCGGCGTGTCGATGATGGCGAGGCGCTGCTCGTTCTGCTTGAAGTTGATGCTGGCAACGCCGAGCATGGAGCGGAGCCTGGCGTTCTCGACCTTCATCGGTCCTGGTGAGGGAGCGGCCCCCGGCGCCGGCTGCGGGAAGGCGGTCGAGCGCGCAGTGTGGAAAGTGACGTTGCCCTCGACCTTCTGCATCACCTGGTGGATGTGGCCGTTGAGCACCGTGACCGAGCCGAACCCCTTGACGTATTCCAGCGCGCGGCCGCCGTCTTCGGTGCCCCAGCCCCATTCGGGATAGACGGTCCAGAGCGGGATGTGCGCGAACAGCACGACCGGAGTCGATTTTGACTTGCCGCGCAGATCGTCCTCGAGCCAGGCGAGCTGCTCGGCGCCGAGATTGCCGAGGCCGCCGGCCTTGAGGTCGACGACGTTGACGAGGCCGATGAAGTGCACGCCGCCGGCGTCGAACGAGTACCAGCCGCGACCCTTGGTGCCACGGCCGTAGCGTTCGCGATAGAGCTTCACCTCCTCGTCGATGATGTCGTGCTCGCCCGGCACGTAATGCACGTCGAGCTTGGTTTGCGAGATGATGCGCTCGGCATTGTCGAATTCGGCGGCCTTCGACAGATGCGTGATGTCGCCGGTGTGGATCATGAAGGACGGCTTGACCGGCATGGCGTTGATCTTGCCCACGGCTTCCTCCAGCGTGCCGAGCGCGTTGGGATTGGCCGGCTTGTCGAAGCCGACATGGCTGTCGCTGATCTGGAGGAAGGTCATGCCGGGCGCGGCCGCGGTAGCAGCTTGCGCACTATCGATGATGCCGAACGAGCGCGGCACGCCGCCGGTGATGGTCCAGAGCACCCCGGTGCCGGCCCAGGTCATGCATTCCAGCACCTTGCGGCGGCTGACACCGTCGTCCCCGTGATCGTGTCCGCTCATCGCGCATCTCCTCTCGCCCGGAATTGGGCTTCGGGAAGGTGATCGGGGAAGGAAGCGTCTTATTCCCGAATGCGATGACGATTTCGTGAGGGGGAAATTCTCGTGTCCCGGACGCAACGCAGCACCTCTTGGTGATGCGTTGCAGAGCCGGGACCCTGAAAGCCGCGCGGTGCGCCGTGAGATGGGCCCCGGCTCGGCGGCGCATCTGCGCCGCGTCCGGCACGAGACTTACTTTGAAAAATCTCTCACGGCTTGCACCACGGCCTGCGGCACTTCCTGCGCCACGCAATGCCCGGCATCATCGAAGACCAACGTACTGACGCGCGGAATCAGCGATACGGCGCGCGCCGACATTTCCTTGTAGATCGGCCCCGACTTCGCGGCGGTCGTGACGCGCACCGGGCAGTCGATCTCGGTGAGCGAGGTAAACGGATTGCCGCGGGCATCGCCAACGTAAACCTGCTCCATCGCCTCGTAGATCGGACACAGGATTGCCGACTCGATCTCCGGCGTGCAGCAGAGCTTTACCCGGCCGTCGTCGAGCGGCACGAAGCCGTGGCGCACGTAAGCCCAAAGCGACGTCTCGGTCCAATCCGCAAATGCCGGCGCCGCCCGGTAGCGCGCGAAGACGGCCGCAGCGTTCTCGAATTCGGCCCGTCGCCGCAGCGTGCCGTGCACGCGGGAAAGGGATTCGTCGCTCAATGCGCCGGAGCGCGCCGCGCGCGGGTCCATCACGGTCGGCTCCATCACGAACAGGCGCGTGAAGCATCCGGGACGAAGTTTTGCCGCGAGGAGTAGGTCGGTTGCACCAGCACTGTGGCCGATGCCATAGACGTCGCGCAGCTCGAGTGTCTCGATCACCCGGCTCACGTCATCGGCGTAATCCAGGAAGTGATAAGCGCCGGGCTTGTGGCTGGCGCCATGGCCGCGGCGGTCGAGCGCATAGACGGTGTAGGTCGATGCAAGCTCGCGCGCGACCTCGTCCCAGACGTCAGCGACGAAGCCAGTGCCATGCAGGAGCAGGGCAGGTGGTTTCCCGCTCTCGCCCCATTGCAACATGGCGATCTGCGCGTCGGCTGGGCCGATTGAAAAGCGGTACGAATTGATCATGGTGGCCGGATGCTACTTCGCATCCTCCAAAATCATCGCCGCACCTTTCTCCGCGATCATCGCGGTCGGCGTGTTGGTGTTGCCCGAGGTGATGGTCGGCATGATCGAGGCATCGACGATGCGAAGACCGCCGAGGCCGTAGAAGCGCAGGCGTTCGTCGACCACCGCCATCGGATCGTTCGCCGCGCCCATCTTCGCGGTGCCGACGGGATGGAAGATGGTGGTGCCGATGTCGCCGGCAGCCTTCGCAAGCGAGGCATCGTCGTCGCCGACGGTGGGGCCGGGCAGATATTCGATCGGGCGGTATTTTGCCAGCGCCTTCTGCTGCATCAGGCGTCGCGTGGTGCGGATGGCGTCGGCGCCGACCTGGCGATCGTCGTCGGTCGACAGGTAATTCGGCGCAATGATCGGCTTCTCTTCAGGCGTTGCCGAGCGCAGCCGCACGGTGCCGCGAGAGGTCGGTTGGAGATTGCACGCGCTCACCGTGATCGCGGGGAAGCGGTGCAGGGGATCGCCGAACTTGTCGAGCGACAGCGGCTGCACGTGAAACTGGATGTTGGCGCGTGCGCGCGTCGCATCGGAGCGCGTGAAAATGCCGAGCTGCGATGGCGCCATGGTCAGCGGCCCGCGGCGGCGGAAGGCGTAGTCGAGCCCCATCAGGCCGCGGCGAAACAGGTTGTAATAGGTCTCGTTCAGCGTGCGCACCCCTTCGACCTTGTAGATCGCGCGCTGCTGGAGATGATCCTGCAAGTTGCGCCCGACGCCGGGCCGGTCCACGACGATGTCGATGCCGAGCGGCGAAAGCCAGTCGGCGGGGCCGATGCCGGAGCGATGCAGCACCTGCACCGAGCCGATCGAACCGGCCGAGAGGATCACCTCGCGCTTGGCGCGCGCCTCGATGATCTCGCCATTCTGGATGAAGCGCACGCCGACGGCGCGGCCCTGCTCGATGACCAGGCGGTCGACCAGCACATGCTTTTCCAGCCGCAGATTGGGACGGTTCAGCGCGGGCTTGAGGAAGCCGCGCGCCGACGACCAGCGCCGGCCGCGCTTCTGGTTGACGTGGAAATAGCTGGTGCCTTCGTTGTCCCCGGTGTTGAAGTCCGGGATGCGCTTGATGCCCATCTCCTCGGCGGCGTCCCCAACGGCGTCGAGAATGTCCCACGACAGTCGCGGCGCCTCGATGCGCCAGCCGCCTCCTGTGCCATGATGCTCGCTCGGCCCAAGGAAATGATCCTCCAGCCGTTTGAACAGCGGCAGCACGTCGCCATAGCCCCAGCCGGTCAGCCCGAGCTGGCGCCAATGGTCGTAGTCGGCAGCCTGTCCGCGCATGGAGATCATGGCGTTGATCGCCGAGCAGCCGCCGATCACCTTGCCGCGGGGATAGGCGAGCGCGCGGCCGTTCAAGCCCGGCTCGGCTTCAGTCTTGAACATCCAGTCCGAGCGCGGATTGCCGATCGCGAAGAGATAGCCGACCGGGATGTGGAACCAGATCCAATTGTCGTCGCCGCCGGCTTCGAGGATGAGGACGCGGTTGTTGCGATCGGCCGACAGCCGGTTCGCGACGATACATCCCGCGGTGCCGGCTCCGACGATAATGTAGTCAAACTCACCTTCGAGCCGTCTTGGCATTCTGCGTCCATCCCAACAGGCGTCATGCCAGGGCTTGTCCCGGCCATCCACGCGCTTTCTGTCGTAATAGTCGGACGTAGATGGCCAAGACAAGCTGGCTAAAAGCCCGGCCATGACGAAAGGACAGGTTACCTTCGATCCGCCGGAGTTAGGTGGACCGGCGCTTGCATGGTAGGACAATCCTGTGTTCCCAAAAAAGCTTGAGATCCTCCATGCCTATCGTGAACCGCGTCGCCGACCTCCAACCGGATATTCAGGCCTGGCGCCGGGACATCCATCAGCATCCGGAGCTGCTGTACGAGGTTCACCGCACCGCAGCATTTATCGCTGACCGCCTGCGCGAGTTCGGCTGCGATGAGGTCGTGACTGGCCTCGGCCAGACCGGCGTGGTCGGCGTCATCAAAGGCAGCAAGCCGGCCGGCGACGGGCTCAAGGTGATCGGTCTGCGCGCCGACATGGACGCGCTCCCGGTCGAGGAGCAGACCAACCTGCCTTACGCCTCGAAGAACCCGGGCAAGATGCACGCCTGCGGCCATGACGGCCACACCGCGATGCTGCTGGGTGCGGCGCGCTACCTGGCCGAGACCCGCAACTTCGCCGGCGATGCCGTGGTGATCTTCCAGCCGGCCGAGGAGGGCGGCGCCGGCGGCGAGGCCATGGTCAAGGATGGCCTTATGGAGCGTTTCGGCATCGAGCAGGTCTATGGCATGCACAACGGCCCGGGCATCCCGATCGGCTCGTTTGCGATCCGGCCGGGACCGATCATGGCGGCGACCGACGAGGTCGACATTCTGATCGAGGGCGTCGGCGGCCATGCCGCGCGTCCGCACAAATGCGTGGACTCCGTGCTGGTCGGTGCACAGGTGATCACTGCCCTGCAATCGATCGTTGCGCGCAGCGTCGATCCCCTGGAATCGGCTGTGATCTCGATCTGCGAGTTCCACGCCGGCAATGCCCGCAACGTCATTCCGCAGACGGCGACGCTGAGGGGCACTATCCGCACGCTGTCGCCGGAGGTGCGCCAGCTGGTCGAGAAGCGCGTCCGCGAAGTTGTGGCCGGCGTGGCGCAGATCACCGGCGCCAAGATCGATCTGCGCTACAAGCGCAATTATCCGGTGGTGAACAACCACGCTGCGGAGACCGAGGTGGCAAGGCGCATCGCCAAGCAGGTCGCAGGGGACGCCAACGTGCACGAGATGCCGCCGCTGATGGGCGGCGAGGATTTTGCCTATATGCTGGAAGCGCGGCCTGGAGCGTTCATCTTCTGCGGCAACGGCGACAGCGCCGGCCTGCATCACCCCGCCTACAATTTCAACGACGAGGCGATCGTCTTCGGTACGTCCTACTGGGTCAAGCTGGTCGAGGAACAGCTGGCGGCGTCTTAAGGCTTCTGAGTCGTCATTCCGGGATGGTCCGCAGGATCAGACCTGGAATCTCGAGATTCCGGGTTCGGCTCTTCGAGCCGCCCCGGAATGACAATCTTGAATGCAAATGGCCGGGCTAAGGCCCGGCCATCCGCATTTATGAAGTGTCGTTCTTCTCAGAACATCCGCGAGAAGATCACGTAGAGCGTGGCCGACAACATGATCGCGCAGGGCAGCGTCAGCACCCAGGCCATCAGCAGATTGCGGATGGTCGACCATTGCAGGCCCGAGCCGTTGGCCGCCATGGTGCCGGCGACGCCGGACGACAGCACGTGAGTGGTCGAGACGGGCAGGCCGAACACGTCGGCCGCGCCGATCGTGGCGGCGGCCACGAGCTCGGCCGAGGCTCCCTGCGCATAGGTGAGATGGCTTTTGCCGATCTTCTCGCCGACGGTGATAACGATGCGCTTCCAGCCGATCATGGTGCCGAGGCCGAGCGCGATGGCGACTGCGATCTTCACCCAGGTCGGGATGAACTTGGTCGCGGCGTCGAGCGAGCCCTTGTAGGTGTTGAGCACCGCGATCTCGTCCTTGTTGAGATCGTTCGCCTTATCCTTCATCAGGAAGCGGATCGCTTCCGAGGTCAGGTACATGTCGTTGCGGGTGTTGCCGACGGCTTCGGCGGGTACCTTGCTCAACGTGCCGTATCGAGCGACCTGATCGCCAACGTCCTTCACCAGCAGGGCGAGCGAGGGATAGGTACCATCGTTGAGCTCGTGCAGGGCGATGTATTGCGTCACCGCCGGGCGAGGATCGCCGATGATGCTGTGGCCGGCGCCTTTCGCCGAGATCACCTTGGAGGCAGCCTCGGAGGCCTTCTGGAACTGGGCGACCTGAGATTCCGGCAGCGCCCGGTTGAGGGCGTAAGCCGTCGGCACGGTGCCGATCAGGATCAGCATGATCAGGCCCATGCCCTTCTGGCCGTCATTGGAGCCGTGGGCGAAGCTGACGCCGGTGCAGGTCAGGATCAGCAGGCCCCGGATCCAGAGTGGCGGCGCCTTGTTGCCCTCAGGTGCCGCGTACAGAGACGGATTGCGCACGATGAACTTGAGCAGCAGCAACAGCACGGCGGCACAGATGAAGCCGAACAGCGGCGACAGCAGCAGCGCGTAACCGATCTCGGTCGCCTTGCTCCAGTCCACGCCGGAGGTGCCGTCGCGGCCGCGCATGACGGCGTTGGCGACCCCGACGCCGATGATCGAGCCGATCAGCGTGTGCGAGGACGAGGCGGGCAGGCCGAAGAACCAGGTGCCGAGATTCCAGAGGATCGCGGCGATCAGAAGCGCGAACACCATGGCGAAACCGGCGCTGGAGCCGACCTGGAGGATCAGCTCGACCGGCAGCAGCGAGACGATGCCGAACGCGACCGCGCCGGAGGACAAGAGCACGCCGAGGAAGTTGAAGAAGCCCGACCACATCACCGCGACTTCGGCCGGCAGCGAATGGGTGTAGATCACGGTGGCCACCGCATTGGCGGTGTCGTGGAAGCCGTTGACGAACTCGAAGCCGAGCGCGATGAGGAGCGCGACGAATAGGAGGATGTAGGGCAGGTAGGTCGTCACCCGCGTGCCGGTCGCGTTGATGTCGACATAGATGCTGTAGGCGACGAACAGCGCGCCCGCGGCGAGGATGCCGAAGAACAGGATCAGCGTCAGCGGATTGAAGCCCTTGTCGAGATTTGGCCGCGACGCCTGCTGGACGGGCGCGCGATCTGTTACGGCGCGGTCGAATGCTACATCGGTCATCTCTGGACGCCCCTTAACCTTCAGGTAAGGGTATTGTCCGCGATGGATTTGAAGGCTGGATGACAACCAAGGCGTGAAAGCCGCCTTCCTGCCAGTATTTAAGCAGCCCGTGCAGCCTTCTTCTGCAAGCCGGCCGCGATCTTCAAATCTTCGACAAAGCGCTGATATTCCAGCACCTTGGCCTCGGGATCGGGCAGCCGCAGCAGATAAGACGGATGCACCGTCACCAAAGCCTTGCGCCCGTCGGGAAGGTCGATCAACCGGCCTCGGTTTTTGCCGATGGGCGTGATCTTGCCGAACACGCTTTGCGCGGCGGTGGCGCCCATCGCGACGACGAGATCGGGCTGAACGGCCGCCAGCTCCCGCTCATACCATTGCCGGCACGCCCGGATCTCCGGCGTATTCGGCTTCTGGTGCAGGCGGATCTTGCCGCGCGGCACGAATTTGAAGTGCTTGACGGCATTGGTGACATAGACCTTCTTGCGATCGACGCCGGCTTCCTCGAGCGCGCGATCGAGCATCTGGCCGGCCGGGCCGACAAAGGGATGGCCGGCGAGGTCTTCCTTGTCGCCGGGCTGCTCGCCGACCAGCATGATGTTGGCGGACTTCGGGCCCTCGCCGAACACCGTCTGGGTCGCGTCCTTGTAGAGATGGCAGGCGCGGCAATGCGCGGCCTCCTCGCGAAGCGCGTCGAGATCGTCGGTTGTGGTTTTGCGTTTCATCGGAGCCTCCGGCCGCTTCTGAGGCTTGTGCGGATCGGTTGCGGCATTGGCGATCATGGCGCCGGTCATGCGCTCGGCGTCCTCGATCAAGGGCTTAATGATCGAAGCCTCGGGCAGGTTCCTCCAGTATTTTTTCGGCATCTCGGCCTGCATCGGCTTCACCTTGAGCCGGGCCGGATTGAAGATGCTGGCATAATAGCGCCGCCAGGTTTCCTCCAGACGGTCTTCGCCGGGCGCCTCGCTCTTGCTGACGCCCGGCGTGAACGAGAGTGCGTGGCCATCCCAATGCGCGCAGAGGTCGGGCGTCAGGATCGACCAGGGCATGTCGGCAAAGCGCTTGGCGAAAAATGGCGCGGCGAGCTCGACGATGTGATGTTCCGGCTCGAACCAGGCGACGTAATGCGCCTGGCGTTCCCTGCCGATTTCGCGGAAGCGCACGAAGGCATGCATCTTGTGCTCGTCGCGGTAGACTGCCTTCGCCATGGCCGTGACTTGCGCGACATCGGGATCGGTTGCGACCTCGATGAGATCGTGATTGTCCTTCAGCCGAAATAGCAGGCGATAGAGGATCGCAAAGCGTTCGCGGTCGCGGTGCAGGATTGCCGCTTTGGCGAGCTCGACGAATTTCGCGGAGACGTTGAAGGTGCTATCGCTGCCCTCCGGCAGCAGAGACGGCGAGGGCGGCGCGAACAGCTCCGCTTCGCCTCCCTGCACGGCCCAGGTGACATCGGCTGGCCTGACGCGGTGAAGCACGAGGCTACGTGCGGCTTTGCGCCAGCCTTCGAAATCGGTTTCATGATCGAGAGTGATGAATTGCATCAGAAGCCAAATCCCAGTTGCGTCGCCTTTGGCTTGAACCGCTCGATCAGCCGCGCCTCGTCGAGACAATGCGGTGAGGGGCGGTGATCGCTGAGGACGATGAACGGCAGCGCCTTGTGCCGGGGCACGTGCAGCCGCGCGAGATCGGCGAGGCGGATCATTGTCGTGCGCCGCGTCGCGATGATGCGTTCGACTGCTTTGGTGCCGAAGCCCGGCACGCGCAGCAATTCCTCGCGGCTGGCGCGGTTGACATCGAGCGGAAAGCGGTCGCGGTGGCGCAGTGCCCAGGCGAGCTTTGGATCGATGTCGAGCGGCAGCATCGCGCTGTCGTCGACGATCTCGCCGACGTCGAAGCCGTAGAACCGCATCAGCCAGTCGGCCTGATAGAGGCGGTGCTCGCGCAGCAAGGGCGGCGCGCGCAAGGGCAGGGCGCGGCTGGCGTCGGGGATCGGGCTGAACGCGGAATAATAGACGCGGCGCAGGCGGTAGGCGCCGTAGAGATTGGCGCTGGTGTGGAGAATGGTGTGATCGGAGGCCGTGTCGGCGCCGACGATCATCTGCGTGCTTTGCCCAGCCGGCGCAAAGCGCTGCGGCTTGGCCTTCGTTTTCGCGCTGCGGCCTTCCTCGGCTTCATCGAGCTTGAGCCGCAGCCGGCCCATGGTGCGGCGGATCGCGCGCACGTCCTTCTCCGGCGCGAATTGCTTGAGGCTCGTCTCCTGCGGCATCTCGATGTTGATGGAGAGACGGTCGGCATATTGGCCGGCTGCTGCGATCAGCGCATCGTCGGCTTCGGGAATCGTCTTGAGGTGGATGTAGCCGCGGAAGTGATGCTCCTCGCGCAGTTTTCGCGCGACGCTGACCACTTGCTCCATGGTGTAATCGGGACTGCGGATGATGCCGGAGGAGAGAAACAGGCCCTCGATGTAATTGCGCCGGTAGAAGTCGAGCGTCAGCTTGACGACCTCGTCGATGGTGAAGCGGGCGCGCGGCACGTTGGAGGAGGCGCGGTTGACGCAATAGAGGCAATCGTAATTGCAGGCATTGGTCAGCAGCACCTTGAGCAGGGAGATGCAGCGTCCATCCGGCGCGTAAGAATGGCAGATGCCCATGCCCGGCGCGGTCGAGCCCATGCCCTTGCCGTCGCTGGAATCCCGCTTCTCGGTGCCGCTGGAGGCGCAGGATGCGTCGTACTTGGCAGCATCCGCCAGGATTTCCAGCTTGCGTTGTACGTCCATGTTTGAATCTCTTTGATTCCACTCATGAATCCTAAAGCGCGCCAATTCGATTGACTCCCAGGGCGGCGTTAGCTTTATATTAGAACATATCATGAACAAATGAGCCAGCCGCTGGTTCTCTTTTTGAGAGCCACCGGCAATCACCCCTGAAGGAGCGGCGAGCATGAGCGGCGCACGCAGAAGCGCGCTTGCGACCTTGCGCAGCCAGATCGAGCGCATCGAGACGGCGGAGGTCGTGCATCAGCGCGATCGCGTCGCGCTCGGCCACAGCGAGGCGGACAGCGCGCTGAAGGGCGGGCTCGCACGTGCGGCGATCCATGAGGTGTTTTGTGAGGGCCGGCAGGGGACGGCCGCAACGGGCTTTGTCATGGGGCTTGCGGGCCGCGTTTCGGCGCGCCGGCCGCTGCTGTGGGTGCGGCAGGATTTTTCGGAAATCGAAACCGGCGCGCTGTCGATGAGCGGGCTCGCCGAGTTCGGTCTCGATCCGCGCCGCGTGGTGATGGTGCGCGCCGCTGATGTCGAGAGCGCACTGCGCAGCTCAGCCGACGCGCTTGCCTGCGATGCGCTGGGGGCCTTGGTGCTCGAGCTCTGGGGCGAGACCAGGCAGTTCGATCTCGTGGCGAGCCGCAAGCTGACGCTGGCCGCGCAAGCTTCCGGTGTCACCGGGCTCTTGCTGCGCATGGCGGCGCAGCCGCTGCCCTCGACCGCGGAAACACGATGGATGCTGCGCGCAGCGCATTCACCGCCGGGCCCGGTGTCGAGTGCCTGGGGCGCGCCGCGCTTCGATGCCGAGCTCTTGCGCAATCGTCATGGCCCATGTGGCCGGTGGACCATGGAATGGAAATGTGATGAGTGCCAGTTCAGTGAGCCGTCGACGTATTCTCAGCCTGTGGCTGCCACGCCTGCCCATCGACCGGATTCAGCGGTTCTTTGGGAACGTCGGACTGCATAAGAGCAATGATCCAAGCATCGTCGTCATCAAGGACAACAATGCGCTGGTGATCCATGCGCTCGACGAGGCCGCCGAGCGCCTCGGCCTGTATATAGGTCAGCCCTTGGCCAATGCGCGGGCGATGTGTCCGGACCTGAAAGTGTTCGACGCCGATATTGTGGCCGATGCGAAGACGCTGAGCGATGTCGCGGACTGGTGCGACCGCTTCACGCCGCTGGTGGCGCTCGATCCGCCGCACGGCCTGTTTCTGGACATCACCGGCTGCGCGCATCTATTCGGTGGTGAGGCCGCGTTGTTACGGACGTTGGTTCGCGCATTGGCCCGGCAGGGGTTTGCCATCAGCGCGGCGATCGCCGGCACCTCGATCTGCGCACGCACGCTGACGCGGCAGGCCACGGGCACCATCGTGGCCGATGGCGAGGAGGCGGAGGCGATCAGCCGATTTCCGATTTCCGCGCTCGGTGCAGGTGAAGTCATCACCACAGGCTTGCGTCGCGCCGGTTTGAAGACCATCGGCGACGTCGCCTCGCGCTCGCCGAGCGAGATCACGGCGCGGTTCGGCGCCCGGTTCTCCACGCTGCTGGCGCATGCGCTGGGGCAGGGCGATGCGCCGATCAACCCGCGAAAACCGCTGCCCGACTACATCGTGGAAAAACGTTTCGCCGAGCCGATCGCGACCGACACCATGATCGCGATGACGCTGTCGCGGCTTGCCGACACGTTGATCGCATCCATGGAGAAGCAGGGCAAGGGCGCGCGACGCCTGGAAGCCGCGTTCTTCCGCACCGACGGCGTGGTGCGCGCGATTACGGTCGAGACCGGGCGTCCGGTGACGCGCAGCGCGGTCATCGACCGGCTGTTTCGCGAGCGTCTCGATGCGCTCGCCGATCCGCTCGATCCTGGCTTCGGCTTCGACATGGTGCGGCTGTCGGCGAACCGTACAGAAATCGTGGTGCAGGAGCAGCGCGATCTCGATGCCCATGCCCACGACAATGACGAAATCGCCGCACTGATCGACCGCATTGCCGCGCGCATCGGCGGCAAGCGTGTCGTCGTGCACCTGCCGCAGGACACCCATATCCCTGAATGCGCGGTTGTAGCCGCGCCGGCGCAGCATCATCTCGCCGCCGCCATGCAGGCGGAATGGCCTGCGCGGGCCGAGAACGAGCCGCCGCTGCGTCCCTTGCGGCTGTTCGACAAGCCGGAGCCGATCAAGGTGCCATTTGCGACCGTGCCGGACGGCCCGCCGCATCAATTCACCTGGCGCCGCGCGCTGCATGCGGTGGTGCGGGTGGAAGGGCCCGAGCGCATCGCGATGGAATGGTGGCGGCAGGACGGCAAGCAGCTCACGCGGGACTATTTCCGCATCGAGGATGCCGAAGGCCTGCGCTTCTGGATCTTTCGCGACGGTCTTTATGAGGGGGAGGTGTTCGACGACGACGGCAAACCCGCTTCTCCCGGCTGGTATGTGCACGGTCTCTTCGCATGAATACGCCTGCCTATGCCGAGATCGGCATCACCACCAATTTTTCCTTCCTGCGCGGCGGCTCGGATCCGCGCGCCTATGTGCATCAGGCCAGCATCCTCGGCATTCCCGCGATCGGCATCGCCGATCACAACACGCTGGCCGGCGTGGTGCGCGCCTACAAGGAGCTCGACAATGCCGAGGTGCTGCACAAGCCGAAACTCCTGATCGGTGCGCGCATCGTCTTCATCGACGGCACGCCGGACATTCTGGTCTATCCGCGTGACCGCGGGGCCTATGGTCGGCTGTGCCAGCTTCTCACCAAGGGCAAGCGCGGCGACGACATCACGCGGATCGAGAAGGGCGAGTGTCGTCTCACCTTCGCCGACCTCATCGAGTTTTCAGAAGGCCAGCTCCTGGTCCTGACGCTGCCGCATCGTTTCGAACCCGCACAGGCGCTGGATGTTCTTGCAAAACTCAAGGACAGCCGCGCCGAGGGCGTGTGGCTGGCGGCGAGCCTGATCTATCGCGGCGACGACCGGCGCCGGCTGGCGCGGCTCGATGATCTCGCGGCAAAAGCAAGAGTGCCGTTGCTCGCGACCAACGAGGTGCTCTATCATCATCCCGCGCGCCGTCCTCTCCAGGACGTGCTGACCTGCATCCGGGAAAAGACCACGATCGAAGCGGTCGGACGGAAGCTGGAAGCCAATGCCGAGCGGTTCTTGAAGGCGCCGCAGGAGATGTCGCGGCTGTTCCGCGATTTCCCCGAGGCGATCGCGGAGACCATGCGCTTTGCCGATGCAATCGACTTCTCGCTCGATCAGCTCAAATACCAATATCCGGACGAGCCGGTGCCGCCGGGCAAGACCGCGCAAGGTCATCTTGAGGATCTGACCTGGGCCGGTGTCGACAAATATTTCGGCGGCATCACCAAAATCGACGAGAAACTGTACGCTACGCTGAAGAAAGAGCTCACGCTGATTGCCGAGCTGAGATACGCGCATTACTTCCTCACCGTGCACGACATCGTGCGCTACGCGCGCAGCCAGAATATCCTGTGCCAGGGGCGGGGATCGGCGGCGAACTCGGCCGTGTGCTACGTGCTTGGCATCACCTCGGTCGATCCGACCAAGGTCGATCTGTTGTTCGAGCGCTTCATCTCCAAGGAGCGGCTGGAGCCGCCCGATATCGATGTCGATTTCGAGCATTCGCGGCGCGAGGAGGTGATGCAATATGTCTATCGTCGCTACGGCCGCCACCGCGCCGCGATCATCGCCACCGTCATCCATTATCGCCCGCGCAGTGCCATTCGCGACGTGGGCAAGGCGCTGGGCCTGACCGAAGATGTCACTGCCGCGCTCGCCGACACCGTCTGGGGAAGCTGGGGCAAGGGTCTTAACGACATGCAAGTCAGGCAGGCCGGGCTCGATCCCAACAATCCCATGATCAACCTCGCGGTCGAGCTCGCAACCGAACTGATCGAATTCCCGCGCCATCTCTCCCAGCATGTGGGCGGTTATGTGCTGACGCAGGACCGGCTCGACACCTATGTGCCGATCGGCAACGCCGCGATGGACGATCGCACCTTCATCGAATGGGACAAGGACGACGTCGACGCGCTCAGCATGATGAAGGTCGACGTGCTGGCGCTGGGCATGCTGACCTGTATCCGCAAGTGTTTTGATTTGATCGCGGAGCATAAGGGCGAGCGCTGGGTGCTGGCGAGCGTCCCGCAGGACGACCCCAAAGTCTATGACATGCTTTGCGACGGGGAATCGCTCGGCGTGTTCCAGGTCGAAAGCCGCGCACAGATGAACATGCTGCCGCGGTTGAAGCCGCGGACGTTCTATGATCTCGTCATCGAAGTCGCGATCGTACGTCCGGGCCCGATCCAGGGCGATATGGTGCATCCTTACTTACGGCGGCGGAACGGCCTGGAAAAAGTGAGCTATCCCTCGCCATCGCCCGAGCATGGTCCCGCGGACGAGCTCTACAAGGTTCTGCATAAGACCAAGGGCGTCCCGCTGTTCCAAGAACAGGCGATGCGCATCGCGATCGAGGCGGCAAAATTCACCTCCGAGGAGGCCAATGGCCTGCGCCGCTCGATGGCGACCTTCCGCAATATCGGCACCATCGGCAAATACGAGGACAAGCTGATCGGCAACATGGTCGCGCGCGGCTACGATCCCGACTTTGCCCGAAGCTGCTTTGATCAGATCAAGGGTTTTGGCTCTTACGGCTTTCCGGAGAGCCATGCCGCGAGCTTTGCGCAGCTCGTCTACATTTCTTCATGGCTGAAGCATTACCACCCCGACGCCTTCTGCTGCGGCCTCTTGAACTCGCAGCCGATGGGCTTTTATGCCCCGGCGCAGATCGTCGGGGATGCTCGCAAGAACGGCGTCGAGGTGCGCGACATCGACGTGTCCTACAGTTTTGCGCAGAACACGTTGGAGCAGGGGAGAGGCAAATACTGCGCCGTGCGCCTCGGCTTCCGCCAGATCGACGGCTTTCACTGGTTGGACGAGGATGAGGAGAGGCTAAAGTGCTCTCAGTCGTCATTCCCCATTGCGCAATTGCGCAATGGGGACGCGCCACTTGGCGCGAGCCCGGAAGCCGTCGGGCCGCATACGCCTGACGTAATGGATTCCGGGCTCGACGCCGCCGCATCGCGCCGGAATGACAGGAGAGAGGACTGGGCCGACCGCATCGTCGCCGCCCGCAACCGCCGTCCCTTCACCTCGCTCGAAGATTTTGCGCGCGACACCGGCCTGCCCAAGCGCGCGCTGATCCTGCTGGCGGATGCCGATGCGTTCCGCTCGCTCGGGCTCGACCGCCGCGAGGCGCTATGGCAGGTGCGGCGGCTGCCCGACGACGTGCCGCTGCCGCTGTTCGAGGCGGCCACCGCGCGCGAGCAGCCGGACGAGCACGCAAGGCCGCTGCCAGTGATGCCGCGCGCCGAGCAAGTGGTCGCCGACTATCAGACCATCCGCCTGTCGCTGAAGGGCCACCCGATGGAATTCCTCCGCGAGATGTTCTCGCGCGAGCGCGTCATCGCCTGCAAGGATGTCAGCCATGAGAACGAGCGGCGCCGCGTCCGCTGCGCCGGCGTGGTCTTGGTGCGGCAGCGGCCGGGCAGCGCCAGCGGCGTCGTGTTCATGACGCTAGAGGACGAAACCGGCATCGCCAATGTCGTGGTGTGGCCCAAGATCATGGAGCAATACCGCAAGGAGGTGATGGGCGCGCGCCTCATCCTGGTTGAAGGCTACATCCAGAGCAGCCCTGAAAAGGTGACGCATCTCATCGCTCAGCGCATGATCGACCGCTCGCACGATCTGATAGGTCTCGCCAACGATGCCTTAAGCCGCAAGCATCCGGTGCCGGCAGGCACCGCCCTGGTCGAGCCGCTCAACGACGATCCCCGTGCTCACGCGGATAGCCCGGCGCAGAAAATCCGCCACCCCCGCAACGTCCGCACCCTGCCGCCATCGCGGGATTTTCATTGAGATGTGACGCGAGATGCCGCCACACGCTTACTGCCGTCGGGTGGCAAAGGCGCGTAAGCGCCGTGCCCACCTTCCAGCGGCTGTCGCGAAAGCGGTGGGCACGCTTCGCTTTGCCCTCCCTACGAGTTCTTCGATGATGATGCCGTGCCCTAAAAATTCACTCGGTTCGAAATCGCGCCGTCCACGACGAGATTGGACCCAGTGGTGAACCCTGACACCGGGCTTGCCAGAAACACCGCGGCGCTCGCGATCTCCTGCGGCGTCGCCATGCGGCCGGTCGGGTTGCGGCTCATCGCATCCTTGTAGCGCTCCGGCATGTTCTGCTCGATCATCTCCCAGACGCCGCCCTTGAAATAGACCGTGCCGGGCGAGACCACGTTGACCCGGATCTTCTTCTTGGCATATTGCCGCGCTAGTCCCTTGGCCATGTGGATCAGCGCCGCCTTGATCGGGCCGTAGGAGCTGGCGGTGTCCGCTTGCGCCGCGGAGATCGACGAGATGATGACGAAGGCGGCGTCGCCACTGCTGGCGCCGCCTGTCTCCAGGAACGGTCGCGCGGCATCGAAGGCATGCACCGCACCGAGCACGTCGAGCCGGAAATTCTGCTCCCAGGACGCGGGGTCGTGCCCTTGCGCCATCGCGCCGGCATTGGAGAACAGCATGTCGATGCCGCCGAGCTCCTTTGCGGCATTCTCGATCCAGGCTTTCAGCGCCGCGCCGTCGGTGACATCGACTGGACTGCCGGTCGCACGGATTCCGCTCGCCTTCAGCTCGGCCACGGTGGCCGCAACCTGATCGGCGTTGCGCGCGCAGATAGCGACATTGGCGCCTTCACCGGCAAGTGTCGCCGCGATCGCCCGCCCGATGCCGCGCGTGCCGCCGAGCACGATGGAGTTCTTTCCTTTGAGACCGAGATCCATTGTCTGGTTTTCCTTGTTGTTGGTGCCGGGAGTGTAGCTCTTTTGGGAGATATGCTGAACTCTCCAATTCGTCACTGCGAGCGCAGCGAAGCAATCCAAAAATGCATCCGCGGAAGCACTCTGGATTGCTTCGTCGCAAGGGCTCCTCGCAATGACGCGGAGAGAGGCGGGGCCCATTCACTCCAGCGCCGCTCCCACCGGCGGGCCGCCGGGCGGGCGGTGCAGGAAGGTCAGCGAGACGTAGGCGCCGACCCAGGAGCCGATCGCGGCGAACGCGACGTAGAAGGCGTTCTCGGTGTAGCTGATCACGGCGTAAGACGAGAGCAGGTACCAGATCGCGCTCCAGGTCGCGGCGGGCACGCGCTTGCGCGCGACCACGGCCGAGGTGAACATCACGTAGACCGCGTCCGTCGCCGCCGTCGCGACGAACACGGCACCCGCGGTGAGGGGATCGACGGCGGCCATTGCAATCCTTTCTGTGATCATGACATGGTCGCGAAAAGTACAGCAAACGAGCAGGGAGAGAAGCGGCCATGCAAAGCCCGGCCGATATTCTCAAGAGCATCTGGACCTCCGCAGGCGGCGAGGCCGCCGCGCTCGACCGCGTGCAGCTGACCGGTGAGGAGCCGCAGATCCCATCCTCCTTTCGCGTCGCCGTCGCCGGCCAGACGACGATCGCCGCCGCCGGCCTCGCCGCCGCGGAGATCTGGCGACTGCGCAGCGGTGAGGCGCAGGACGTCTCCGTCGACATGCGTCATGCGGTCGTCGAATGCCGATCCGAGCGCTATTTGCGCGTGGACGACAAGCCGCCGCCCCCGGCCTGGGACGCCATCGCCGGCGTCTACAGAACCGGCGACGGCCGCTTCGTCCGCTGCCACACCAATTTCCCGCATCACCGCGAGGCCGTCTGCAAGGTACTCGGCTGCGTGCCCGAGCGCGAGAAGGTGCAGGCGGCGCTCATGCAATGGAAAGGCGAGGATTTCGAGGCTGCGGCTTACGCCGCGGGCGGCGTCGTTGCCCTGATGCGCAGCTACGACGAATGGTCGGCGCTGCCGCAAGCGTGGGCGCTCGCCGAACTACCGCTGGTCTCGATCGAGAAGATCGGCGAGGCCCCGGCGAAACCGTGGCCCCTGGGATTGTCGAACAGCGATCGTCCGCTCGCGGGCCTGCGCGTGCTCGATCTCTCCCGCGTCATCGCGGGCCCTGTCGCAGGCCGCACGCTCGCTGCGCACGGCGCGGACGTGCTGCTCGTCTCAGGGCCCGAACTACCCGCCATCCCCTGGCTCACCATCGACACCGGCCGCGGCAAGCTTACCACCTTCATCGAACTGAAAAGCGAGGCGGGCAGGGCGCAATTGCGCGCCCTGTTGCAAGACACCGACGTCTTCTCGCAAGGCTACCGCCCGCGCGCGCTCGCCGCCCTCGGCTTCGCGCCGGAGGACGCAGCGCAAACCAATCCCGGCATCGTCTATGTCACGCTGTCGGCCTATGGCCATGCCGGTCCGTGGGCAGAGCGGCGCGGCTTCGATTCACTGGTGCAGACCGCGACCGGCTTCAACCAGGCGGAGGGACAGGCCGCCGGCATCGACGGTCCCAAGGAATTGCCGGCTCAGATGCTCGACCACGCCACCGGTTATCTGATGGCGTTCGGCGCCATGATGGCCAAAGTGCGCCAGGCTCGCGAAGGTGGCAGCTGGCACGTCCGCGTGTCGCTGGCGCAGACCGGACGCTGGCTGTGGAATCTCGGCCGGCTTGACGGCGGACTGGACACCCCGGATCTTACGGGGGAGGCCATACATGCTGCGTTCATCGAGAGCATGCCATCTGGCTTCGGCATGTTGAAGGCGGTGCGCCATTCGGCGGTGCTATCGACGACGCCGGCACAATGGAGTCGTCCGGCGATGCCGCTCGGCAGTCATCCGGCACAGTGGCCGGCGCGAAGCTGACATGAAGCTGACACATCGCGAAATTTTAACGTCGACCAAGAGGCGCCCAGCGTTTTTTAGGTTGTTTGAAATCGGAATTCAGCACTATTAGCGCGACCGATAAGGCAGTCATTTGCCGAGATCGTCGCAAACACGACCGGGCTCAATGGTGGTTGAAAATACCAAGCGATTGCAGGTGCTTACAAAACAACGGATGATCACCTCCGTAGTTTTACTAGCGCTCGCCGGTGCCGGGGCCTACGGCTTCCTGTATTCGGGATCTAAGGAAAAGAAACACTCCGAAATCTCGAGCCAATCGCGCAGGAATGCGCAGACCTTCACACCGACGCCGTCCGAATGGGCGACGCTGACGATCGAGCCGGTCAAGGCCAAGAGCTTCCGGGCCGAGTATGTCACCGAGGGCAAAGTCGCGGTCGACGAGGACCGTTCGACGCCGGTGTTCTCGCCCTATGCGGGCCGGGTCACCAAGCTGCTCGCCAAACCGGGTGAGATGCTGAAGCAAGGCCAACCGCTGTTCACGATCGAGGCCGCCGACACTGTGCAGGCTCAGAACGATTTCGTCGCGGCCATGACCTCGCAGAACAAGGCAAGGTCGGCGCTTGAGCTCTCCGACATCCAGTTCAAGCGCGCTAAGGACCTCTATGAGGGCCATGCCATTCCGCTGAAGGACTATCAGCAGGCGGAGGCGACCCAGGTTCAGGCGCAGAACGACACGCGCTCCTCGATGACGGCGCTAGAAGCGGCGCGCAACAAGCTGCGCATCCTCGGCTTCACCGACGAGACCATCAAGGCGTTCCAGGAAAAGGGCGTCATTAATCCGGAAATCACGATCTATTCGCCGATCGCGGGCACGGTCGTGCAGCGCAAGATCGGCCCTGGCCAGTACGTCAGTTCCGGTGCCAGCGATCCGGTCTTCGTGATCGGCGACCTCTCCACGGTCTGGCTCACCGCCTTCGTGCGCGAGAGTGATGCGGCCGCGGTGTGCATCGGTCAGGACATCACCGTCAACGTGATGGCGCTGCCCGGGCGGCCGCTGACCGCCAGGATCAACTACGTCGCCGCCGCGATCGATCCCAACACCCGCCGCCTCCTGGTCCGAGCCACCATCGACAACAAGGACGGCTTGCTCAAGCCGGAGATGTTCGCCAACGTCACGATCTACTCGGCCGGCGACCGTGCCGCGCCGGCGGTGCCGAAGCAGGCTTTGATCTATGAAGCCGACAAGGTCCGCATCTGGGTCGCGCGCGAGGACAAATCGGTCGAGCTGCGCCAGATCAAGATCGGCCTCATCAACGGCAACCTCGTCGAGGTCACTAGCAATCTGAAACCTGGCGAGCAGATCGTCACCAGGGGCAGCCTGTTCATCGACCGCGCGGCGTCCGGCAGCTGATCGACGACCCAAGAAAACTGAAGACCTGATGGATCGTCTCGTTGCCCTTGCCGTCAATCGGCGCTTTCTGATGGTCGGCATGTTCGTCGCCGTCATGATCGGCGGTCTGATCGCGTTCAACCAGCTCAACATCGAAGCCTATCCCGATCCGACCCCGCCGATGGTCGACATCGTGACGCAGAGTCCGGGCCTCTCGGCAGAGGAGATCGAGCGCTACATCACGATTCCGATCGAGACACAGGTCGCGGGCCTGAAGAACCTCACGATTATCCGCACAATCTCGCTCTACGGCCTCTCCGACGTCAAACTCCAGTTCTCCTTCGCCTATACCTATGACGAGGCGCTGCAGCAGGTGCTGAACCGGCTGGCGCAACTCGCGCCGCTGCCCGGCAACGTGCAGCCGCAGATATCGCCACTCAGTCCGGTCGGCGAAATCTTCAGGTATCGTCTCGTCGGACCGCCGAACTACAGCGTGCTTGACCTAAAGACCATCCAGGACTGGATCCTGCAGCGCCGCTTCCGCGCCGTGCCGGGCGTCATCGACGTCACCGGCTGGGGCGGCAGGAGCAAGACCTACGAGCTCCAGGTCGATTTCAACAAGCTGGTCGCCAACGGCTTGACGCTGCCGCAATTGCTCCAAGCGGTCGGCAATTCCAACGTCAATGTCGGCGGCAACACCGTCAATATCGGCCAGCAATCGGCGGTGGTGCGCGGCGTCGGCCTGATCCGCTCGATCGATGATCTCGCCAACACCATGGTGGCGCAGTCCGGCGGCAATCCGGTGCTGGTCAAGGACGTCGCCACCGTAACCGTTGGCCAGAAGCCACGTCTGGGCATTGCCGGCATCGACGATTCCGATGACATCGTGCAGGGCATCGTCCTGATGCGCCGCGGCGAGCAGAGCTCGCCGACCATCAAGCGCGTCCACCAACTCGTTCAAACCATCAACAACTCCAGCATCCTGCCGCCAGGCGTGCGCATCGAGCGGATCTACGACCGCGGAGACCTGATTGAGCTCACCACCCACACCGTGCTGCACAACATGGTGGTCGGCATTCTGCTCATCGTGCTGTTGCAGTGGATGTTCCTCGGTGACTTGCGCAGCGCGCTGATCGTCGGCGCCACCATTCCGTTCGCGCTTTTCTTCGCCGTTATCATCCTGGTGCTCCGCGGAGAATCGGCGAACCTGCTGTCCGTCGGCGCCATTGATTTTGGCTTGATTGTCGATGCTACCGTCATCATGGTGGAGGCGATCTTTCGACGCCTGACCCAGACCACGCCGATGTCGGAAGCCGAGCAGATGTCGCATGAGACGCTGTTCGGCATGAAGAGCCATGCCATCCTCAGCGCTGCGGCCGACGTTTCGCGCTCGATCTTCTTTGCAGCGGCCATCATCATCGCGGCCTTCCTGCCGCTGTTCACGCTGTCAGGCGTCGAGGGCAATATCTTCGGGCCGATGGCGCGCACCTACGCATATGCGCTTGCGGGCGGGCTGCTTGCGACGTTCACCGTCACCCCGGCGCTATCGGCGATCATCCTGCCCGCCCATGTCGAGGAAACCGAGACCAGGATCATGCAGATCCTGCACAGGCTTTACTCGCCGCTGCTGCATTGGGCGGTCGCCAATCGAAACATCGTGCTCGGCGGCGCCGTCGGCCTCGTGCTGATGACGGTTGCGCTCGGCCGGCTGCTGGGTCTCGAATTTTTGCCCAAACTGGAAGAGGGCAATCTCTGGATCCGCGCCACGCTGCCGCCGACCATCTCGCTCCAGGAAGGCAATTCTTACGTCAACGAGATGCGCAAGGTGATCCGCGCCCGGCCCGAGGTCGAGTCCGTGGTGTCGCAGCACGGCCGTCCCGACGACGGCACCGACGCCGCCGGCTTCTTCAACGCCGAGTTCTTCGCGCCGCTCAAGCCCGCGAGCCAGTGGCCCGGCACGCGCGACAAGGAAGAGCTGACCGCGCAACTGTTCAAGCAGCTCGACGACCGCTTCCCCGGCGTCGAGTTCAACTTCTCGCAATATCTCCAGGACAATGTCTCCGAAGCCGTTTCCGGCGTGAAGGGCGAGAACTCGATCAAGCTGTTCGGCAGCGACCTCCAGGCGCTGACCGACACCGCCAACAAGATCAAGTCGGTGCTGGCCACCGTGCAGGGCGTCACCGATCTTGCGGTGTTCACCTCGCTCGGGCAGCCGACTATCCAGATCGACATCGATCGTGCCAAGGCTGCGCGCTATGGTCTCGCCCCCGGCGACATCAACGCCACGATCAAGGTCGCAATCGGCGGCGACACTGCGGGCGATCTCTATGAGCCTGGCAGCGACCGCCACTTCCCGATCATCGTGCGCCTCGCGCCGGAATACCGCAGAAGCGCGGAGGCGATCCAGAATTTGCGGATCGGCGCGCCGGGACCGAACGGCACCGTCACGCAGATCCCCCTGAGCGAGGTCGCCAACATCAGCCTCGTCTCCGGCGCCGCCTACATCTATCGCGAGCAGCAGGAGCGCTATCTGCCGATCAAGTTCTCGGTACGCGAACGCGACCTCGGCAGCGCGATCCGCGAGGCGCAGCAAAAGATCGCCGAGCAGGTGCAGCTGCCCCCCGGCTCGCGCATGGAGTGGGTCGGCGAGTTCGGCAACCTCCAGGATGCGATCCGGCGGCTGTCGATCGTGGTGCCGATCTCGCTGGCGCTGATCGGCGTCCTGCTCTGGTTCAATTTTGGCTCGATGACCGACACGCTGCTCGCGATGAGCGTGATCCCGATGGCGATCTTCGGCGGCGTGCTGGGCCTTTTGATTTCCGGCACGGCCTTCAGCGTCTCCGCGGCGATCGGCTTCATCGCGCTGTTCGGCATCGCCGTCATGGACGGCATCATCATCCTGTCGCAGTTCAACCAGCTCATCGAGGAAGGCATGGACCGCATGAGCGCGGTGGTGCGTACCGGCGAATTGCAGCTTCGGCCGGTGCTGATGACCTGCGTCGTCGCCGGCGTCGGCCTGTTGCCGGCGGCGCTGTCGGACGGCATCGGCTCGCAGGTGCAGAAGCCGCTCGCGGTCGTGGTCGTCACCGGCATGATGCTGGCGCCGGTCGTGATCCTCGTGACCTTGCCGGTCCTGATCTCCTTTTTCTCCCGCCCGCGCGCTGATCGTCAGAACCCGTAGAGACGCGCCGGATTGTCGACCAGGATCTTCTTGCGCACGTCCGCATCTGGCGCCCATACTGGCAGCTGATTGAGCAGACGTCCGTCGTCGATCTGATAGAGCGGCGCGATGTCGGTGGGCTTGCGTCCCTCGACGCGGCTGGAATCGGGATGCGGCCAGTCGGTGCCCCAGACGATGCGATCCGCGTTCGCCGCGATCAGCGCCTTCGCGAAGGGCACCATGTCCTGATAGTCGGGTGCGAGCTTTGATGACCGGTAGGCGGCCGAAATCTTGACATAGGCCTTGCCGGATTTCACCAGCGCGACGAGATCGGAAAAGCCCGGCTGCTCCAGGCCCCGCGAGGCTTCGAGACCGCCAAAATGGTCGAACACGACGGGCACCGGCGCCGTCTCGACGAGGTCCTTGATCGCCGAGATCATGGCGAGCGTGGTGTAGAGTTGCACGTGCCAGCCGCGCGCCTTCATCCGTTCGACGGCGGCAGTGAAGCGCGGTCGGCCGACATTGGGGTCATTGACGCCGCCGGTCGCAAGATTGAGGCGGATGCCGCGGAATCCGTCCTGATGCATCGTGTCGAGTTGGGCCTCGGTGGTCTTGTCGTCGATCACGGCCACTCCGCGCGCGGTCGCGCCGCGTGCTTTCATGCCGAACAAGGTCGATGAATTATCGGTGCCGTAGACGCTTGGTGTCACGATCACCACTCGCTCGATATGCAGCGCCTTGTGCAGCGCGGCCATTTCTTCGGGGCTCGCCGGCTCCGGCGTGTAGACGCGCCCTGCGAAGAACGGAAACTTTTCGACATCGCCATGGATGTGGGTGTGGCAGTCGCAGGCATGCGCCGGGACATCGAAATTGATCGGCGTCTCAGGCTGCGCCGCACGGGCGTTGGCTCTGTTGGTCATGGCTACTCCGGCGGCAAGCGAGGCGAACAGGACGCCGCGTCGGCTGAGCATGGTTTCTCTCCCTGTAATACGATCTTTGGCAATAGGGCTGGGACAGTATCACATCAGCCCGGAAGCCGCTCCACTTCGCTGCATAGCTGCTCAACAAGGTCCGCAAGCGGGCGTGAGCCGTCAACACGCACGACCGGGTACGTCAAGACGGGCGAGCAGGGCAGCGCGCTGGAGATCCTGCGTCGCCGGCTGCTACTGCCCCGACGGCGTGCGCAAGCCGTGCCAGGCGTCGCGGACCTGGTGGTAGTGCACCTCGGGCAGGTAATCCGGCGTGTTCAGGTTCAACGTCTTGACATCGAGATGGCCGACCGCGCTGAGCAGCGTGTAGGAGGCGATGACGCGGTCGCGGTTGGCGCTGATGAGGCGCGCCTTGGCCTGGATCAAGTCGGCTTGCGAGTTCAGCACGTCGACCGTCGTACGTTGTCCGCCGGCGGCCTCACGCTGCACGCCCTGGAGCGCGACGGTAGCCGCCTTCACTTCGGACTCCGAGGCCGAGACCGTGATCTTGGCGCCTTCATTGGCAACCCAGGCGCTGACTGCGGCCGTACGCGCCTGGTTGCGCACCTGGTCGAGCACGAGCCGGCTCTGCGCCGTGATCTCCTTGGCCTGCCGGGTCTGCGCCGCGGCCTGGCCGCCGTCGTAGATCGGGGCGGTGACGTTGGCGACAATCGAGGCCTGATCCTCGGCGAAGGTGCCGAGCGTCGGGTCGTTGTTGCGGCTCTTGCTGGCGCTGCCCTGGATGCTGGCGCTCGGCAGCAGCGTGCCTTCGGCGATGCGGATGTTGGTGGAGGCGACGTCGACGTCGAAGCTTGCGGCCGTCACCGCCGGATGCTGCCGGATCGCCATCGTCATGGCATCCTCGCGGCTCTTCGGCAGATAGCGGTCGACGGCTTCGGCGGGCCGAAGCTGCGACGGCGCGTTGCCGATCACTTGCGTATAGGTTGCCTGGCTCACGGCGAGCGCGACTTCCGCCGCGTTGAGATCGGCAAGGCCGCGGTTGAGGCGCGCCTCGGCCTGGGCGGTGTCGGTCGGTGTGACATCACCGGCATTGAGGCGGCGCTGGGTCACGGCGAGTGTTTCGCGCAGGAAGGCGACGTTGGAGCGCTGCGCTTCGACCAGCGACTGGTTGGCGAGCACGTTGGTGTAGGCGGTGACCGCGTCGAGCAGCACGCCCTGGCCGACATTACGCAGCGCCTCGCGGCCCGACTGCACCTGGAGTTCGGCGGCGCGCACGCTGTTGGCGGTGCGGAAGCCGTTGAACAGGGTCTGCGTCACGGTGACGCCGATGATCCAGGGTTTTAGATTGGCGGTCTGGATGGTGTTGTCGGGCAGCAGATTGCGCACCGATTGCAGGCCGGCGCTGAGGCTGGCCACGATCTGCGGTCGATAGCCGGCAAGTGCCTGCGGCACGTTCTCGTCGGTCGCACGCTGCCGTGCGCGCTCGGCATTGAGCTGGGGGTTGGTCTGGTAGGCCTTGGCGAGCGCCTCTGGCAGGGCCTCGGCCCACGCTGGGGAGGAAAGGACGCACGAGAGCGCCAGCATGGTCCATGTCGCAAGCACGGGAGCCACGCCCGATCGATGCCGCGTCATCACGCGACCAGCTCTGGCGGTACGCCCAATCATGTAATCCCGCAAAATCCTGGCTGTCCGCCCCCGCCGACGGGGCCCTCTTAACTGTTTAACCAGCGCAGGTCCCGCAGGCAAACTGCCGCGGGGAAAACCCCCATGAAATCCGTGCTTGTTGCAGCTTCGTCACAGGGTTTCGGCGAGAACGCGGCAGAGCCTTACACCAGCCTGATGGACTTGTCCCTCACCGGTTCTTGTTCACCGGCTTGCGCTTCTCGATGAACGCGGCCATGCCCTCGGAGCGGTCTTCCAGCGCGAAAGTCGCGTGGAACAGGTTGCGTTCGACGCTCATACCCTCGGCGAGCGTGGTCTCGAAGGCGCGGTTCACCGCTTCCTTGGCCATCGCGGCGGCAGGGCGCGACATGGCCACGATCTTCTCGGCTGCCGCCATCACCTCGTCCATCAGCTTGTCGGCCGGCACGATGCGGCTGACGAGGCCTCCGCGCTCAGCCTCCGCCGCATCCATCATGCGGCCGGTGAGGCAGAGGTCCATCGCCTTCGATTTGCCGATTGCGCGCGTCAGGCGCTGGGTGCCGCCGATGCCTGGAATGGTGCCGAGCGTGATCTCGGGCTGGCCGAACTTGGCGGTATCGGCGGCGATGATGAAGTCGCACATCATGGCGAGCTCGCAGCCGCCGCCGAGCGCATAACCCGCGACTGCCGCAATGGTCGGCTTGCGGCAGCGCGCGACGCGGTCGCCGCCGATCGCGGCAAAATCCTCGGAGAACATGTCGATGAAGCCTTTCGGCTGCATCTCCTTGATGTCTGCGCCGGCGGCAAAGGCCTTCTCGCTGCCGGTCACGACGATGCAGCCGATGGCCTCATCGGCCTCGAGATCGTCGACGGCGGCCGCAATCTCGCGGAAGACGCCGAAAGAGAGCGCGTTGAGCATCTTCGGCCGATTCAGCTTGATGATGCCGACCGCGCCTTTGCTTTCGACGATGATGTGTTCGAACGTGCTCATGGTCCACCCACGCTTCTGATTGGGTGGGCAATGTGCCCGCTGGCGCGGTGGGCTTCAAGGGGCCGGACGCAGGACTCGCGGGGCCGTGCGTCCTGGCGGAACTGACGGTCAGGCCATGAACATGCGCGCAGCTGAGGCCAGCGTCAGAAACGTGCCGACACCGATGAAGATCTTGCCGATCAGGGAGCTCTGGTCCCAGGCCGAGCTCTGCTGGCTGCTTGCCATCACCGGCGTGGGGCGCGGCTGCGCTTCGGTTGCAGCGACCACGGCCTTCTGCGCCGGCGGGTTGTCCTGTTGCACGGCGCGGTCGATGTCGTTGAGCTGATCGGGGGCCACCACCTGGGTCTCGGCCGCGGTGTTATTGGCGGTGTCATCGGCCGCCGCCGCCTGGACGTTGTCGTTGGCACGGCCCGTCATCGCAGTGGCCGCAGCAGCGGTCGGCATATCGGTGGCGGTGAGCTGCGCATGCGCGTTGGCGACTTCCGGCGGCATCTGGCTTGAGGCCCTCCCGTCGATGCCGGCCTTGGCCTCGGAGGTATTTGCCGCAGCGTCCTTCTTGTCGGTCTTTTGCGCCGTCTTGCTGCTGGCGCGGCGCGACTCATGGTGCCGCTGCTTGCTCGGCTTGGCCGCGTCGGCCTGATTGCCTGCGCTGTCGGATTTGCTGCTTTCGGCTGAGTTCGGCGCCGCCTGTGCAACGCCGCCAAACACCAAGAAAAGCCCGGCCACAAGGATCAGGGCCGCGCGCCCGCTGGCTTTGATCATGTTGACGATCTCCCCAATTCCGCCCGTCCCAAGAACGAACAGAGACCCTGGGGCGTGACGACAGCGGGGCAGAAAATGGGATTCTTCGGGCTCCACAGGGCGAAAACGGGGCAAACCGCCCCTCGCCGCCGGCCGCCGGATGCGGGCCGGATTGATAGGTGTTATGAGGCGTCGCGGGCTCTTACGGCCGCAGCGGAGAGGAGGCTCGGCGTCGATCACGAGTTCGTGATCACGCGGGCGCAGGGGTAACAAATTGAAAGAGCGGCCGAATTGCATGGTGAGGGGCGCGCGTGCGCGGACGTGAGGATGAATGGACCGGCCTGATGCGGTCGGCCATGGCGGGCGATAATGCGGCGTATCATCGCCTGTTGAAGGCGGTTACGCCGGTGCTGCGCGCTGCTGCAAGACGTGGGCTGGCGCGGGCAGGCCAGTCTCCCGACCAAGCCGAGGATATCGTGCAGGAGATTTTGTTGGCGGTGCATCTGAAGCGGCACACCTGGGATAGCGAAGCCCCCTTCGCGCCTTGGCTGTTCGCGATCGCCCGCAACAAGCTGATCGATACGCTGCGGCGGCGCGGCAGGCGCGTCTTCGTCAACATCGACGATTTCGCCGAGACGCTGCCGGGCGCGGCGCCGCAGGAGACGGCTTCGGTGGGCGAGGTCGCCGCCCAGCTGAGCACCCTGCCGCAGCGCCAGCGCGACGTTTTGCAGTCGATCGCGGTCGAGGCCGCCTCGATCAAGGATACGGCGGCAAAGTTTGCGATGAGCGAAGGTGCGGTGCGGGTTGCGCTGCATCGTGGACTTGCTGCACTGACTGCCAAACTGCGGGACCACTAGGCATGGATACCGATCAACTCATTCGCTCGCTCGCGGCCGACAACGTTCATCGCGCGCCGCGCGTCGGCACCGTCCTGACCATGGCACTGCTGGTGGCCGCGCCGCTGTCGATCCTGATCTTCGCGACGTTCCTCGGTGTGCGTCCGGACATGATGAGTGCGATGCGCAACCCGTTCTTCGACATGAAGTTCGCGGTGACGCTGTCGCTCGCGATTCCCGCCATCATCGTCAGCCTGCATCTGTCGCGTCCCGAAGCCCTGCTGCGCGGCTGGGGCTGGCTCTTGCTGCTTCCCGTCGGACTGCTTGCTGTGGCGATCGGCAGTGAGGCGATGATGGCGCCGGCCATGCCGATGACGATGCGCTTGATGGGCAAGAACTCCAGGGTGTGCCTGTTTGCGATCCCCGCGATGGCGCTGCCGCTGCTTGCGGGAGCGCTGTTCGGCCTGCGCCACGGTGCGCCGTCGCGCCCGGCGCTCGCCGGCGCGCTCGCCGGGCTGTTGTCTGCCGGGCTGGCCGCGACGCTCTACGCTTCGCACTGCACCGACGATTCTCCGCTGTTCGTCGCGACCTGGTACACGCTCGCGACCGCGGTGGTGACCGCGATCGGCGCGGCAGTGGGCTCGAAAGTCCTGCGGTACTAGCGCGCCGGGCTTCACGACGCCGGCGTCGTGCTCTGCTGCATGCGGTAAAACCGCAGTACCTGCTGCGCGGTCGATGAGCGCAGGGCCTCGTAGGTGTCGCGCCGCGTCAGCGTGTCAGTCTGCGAGCCGCCGGAGAGCTTCTCGCGCATGGCGATGATGGCGCGCACGCTCGACCATGACATGCCCGCGATCTTGGCGAGGATCATCACGCCCTCGGTCCGGCTGTCGATCATTATGGTCTCGGCGGTCTCGATCGCGACGCCCGCGAGTGCTGCGAGTCCCGCATTGGTCTCGTCGAACTTGCCCTGCTCGGCGAAAGTGCTGACCTGAAATTCGTTGAGGCGACCGTCCTCGTGCAGCGACTTCACCAGCGCGCGCGCCGTCTCGGTCTGCCTGGTCGTGGCGGCGGCGCGGACCCGCTGGGCGGCTTCCTGGACGACGCTCGACACTTCCTCCGCGAGCCCGGGGTGTGCGGCCTCTAACTTCTTGCGCACGCTCAAGGAAGCCTTTGCAATCAGCTTCAAATAGTGATGACGCGGCAGGTCGGGTCGCAGACCGATGCAGGTGGCGAGGTCATCGTCGCGTTCGGCGCGGTTGACGAGGTCGGTGAGACTTCCCTCCGACAGGCGCGCGCCCGGATTGCTGACGGTCGACTGCACCACGTCCTCGTTGCCGCGCGTCACCAACACGTCGGTCAACGCCTCCGATAGCACCCGCCGCAGCGAGATCGCCTTGAGATGCGCCTGGCCTCTGCTTCGCGCGATCTCGATCAGTGTCGCTTCGTCCAGCCGTTCCGATTTCGACAGCACGGGGCCGGAGACTTCGATCACCTCGTCGAGCGCGAGCGTACGGATGATCTTGGGCGGCGCGGACGCGATCGGTGCGAGGCGGTCAGCGAGCAGCGCCCTGGCCGAAACCTCGATCTGCTCGATCAGGCACTGGAACACGTCGTCGAACACGCGGACGTGGTCGTCGGAATAATCCACCGCGTTGCCCACGAAGAGATCGGTGACGCGGCGCAGCGTCTCGACCCGGCGCGCAACGGTGCCGTGGGAGAGCGCCGCCTGCAATTCCTCGAGCAGGTTCTCGGATGACGTTGCGGATTTCGATCTCATGGCCCTGTCCTGGAGCGTTCGGTCCGGCGCCGTCTTCTCACGCGTCGGAAAAAAATGAATTGGTCAGTCCGTTATAACGCGGTTGCGCCCTTGCGCCTTGGCGGAATAGAGCGCGCGGTCGGCGCGCACGAGAAACGTGTCGGCAGTATCGTTGTCGCGCAGCGTCACGACGCCCGCGGAAATGGTCACGCGCATGCCCGGAGAAAATGCATTCCAGTCGAGATCGGCGACGATTTGGCGCAAGCGGTCGAGCATGCGCGATGCCGCCCCGCCATCCGCTCCGGGCAGCAGCAGCAGAAATTCCTCGCCGCCGTAGCGGCCGAAGCAGTCGGCCGGGCCGATGTTGGCAAAAATGGTGATGGCGAAGGTGCGCAGCACCTCGTCGCCGATGGGATGGCCGTGGGCATCGTTGATGCGCTTGAACCAGTCGAGATCGATCAGCGCGATCGCGCAAGGCGTTGATGCCTGCCGTGACTCTTCGATCGCGGTGTCGAGAAGCCGCATGATGCAGCGGCGATTGTAGGAGCCAGTGAGTTCGTCGAGCTCGGCCAGCTCCTCGATGCGCTGATAGGCGGCCTTCAGCTCGATGCTGCGCCGGTACAGGATCTTGCGCAGCGTTGCGCCAAACAGGCCGAGGGTGGCGCACTGGCCGATCACCAGCACGAAGCACAGCATCGAGGCGGTCCGCTGCAACCGGGTCGTAACCGGCAGGCCGATCGGCAGGTCCGAGCCCAGAAAGACCACGACGAGCCCGCAGGTGGTAAGACCCCAGGTGACCATCGCCTGGCTCGACGTCATCCGCAGCGTACCAAACGCGAAGATCAGAAACAGCACGGCAAGGAAGGCGACCCCGACCGTCGGTACCGCGAGCAGGAACACCACTTGCAGCGCCGTATGCGCAGATATCTGGAAGACGGTGAGGTAATGATCTTCGAACCGATCACCGAAGCCGGCTTCCGACAGCACGGTGAACGTACCGATGATCAGGAGGCCGCCGAGCCAAAACAGCGACGGCACGCCCATGGAGATCGCGCCGTCATAGGCGTACAGCAGCAGGACCGAGGCCCCGAGCGAGTAGCTCGCGACCTGGCCGATATACATCTGGCGGCGCTGCCGGGCCCGGCGCGCCACGACTTCCGGAGCCGCCGCTTCGCGCGCGAAGACGAGATCCGCGACTTCAGCGGCATTCCTCTCCGGAAAGGACGTCGCGGCCGTGTTCATTATCCTGCCGATGGTGGATGTCAGCCCAAAAATCTACGTGGCAAGCCTTTAGGTTTGGTATCCTTCGGAACCGAATCCGTGTGGGGCGTTCCGGTCATGGAACATCGGTGGCAGGGACATCTGCCGGCGATGAGGCAGGGCGATGCGGTCGAGCCAAAACGGGGGGTCGTGAGACATATGGCGTGCAGAACTGCTATGGATCCAGACTTGGCCGCGCTGGCTGTGCTGGACCGGCTTTCTGCTGAGGACATATTTCAGTACTATGCTACCGATCTGGACCGAAATGGCCGACCGCCACGGGCGAATATGAAGAATGCACGTATGTGGGGTAGATCACACAGGCTCGCGTATGACTGCGGTAAGTTGAAGAATTTCGCCTTTTCGGTCGAACCGTCCGCCGCATCGACCCGACCAATCTTGCGAGACGGCCTTTGAGCGTGACACAGGCGGCTTCGGACGAGGTCCTCATCGCCAGGATCGCTCAAGGCGACCGGCTCGCCATGCAGGTGCTGTACGGGCGGCACCATGTCAGGGTTTACAGGTTCGGGCTCAGGCTCGTGCGGAACGAGCAGGCGGCGGAAGACCTCATCAGCGAGGTGTTTCTCGACGTCTGGCGTCAAGCCGGCAAGTTCGAGGGTCGATCCGCCGTTTCCACCTGGCTGCTGGCAATCACCCGATTCAAGGCCCTGTCTGCGCTTCGGCGCAGGAAGGATTTTGAGTTGGACGAAGAGGCCGCCAACGCGATCGAGGATACGTCCGACGATCCAGAAACGCTGGTGCAGAAGAAGGATACCAGTGAGGCGTTGCGGGAGTGTCTGACGGGTCTCTCGCCGGAACACCGGGAAATCGTCGATCTCGTCTACTACCACGAGAAGTCCGTGGAAGAAGTGGCCGAGATCGTCGGGATACCGGAGAACACTGTGAAGACGCGCTTGTTCTATGCGCGCAAGAAATTGGCCGAACTGCTGAAGGCAGCCGGCGTTGAGCGAGGCTGGCCATGATGGCGTTGAGCAAGAAGATGCTGGAGCAAGAGCCCAGTGAAATTGAACTGCTGCTGCCCTGGCACGCCGCCGGCACGCTGAACGCGCGCGATGCCCGCCGCGTCGAGGAAGCCCTGGCGCGCGATCCGGAGCTCGCGAAGCAATATGCCGCGATCCGCGGCGAGTACGAAGAGACCATCCATCTGAACGAGAGCCTGGGGGCTCCGTCCGCGCGCGCGCTGCAGAAGCTGTTCGCCGCGATCGATGCCGAGCCGGCGCGGGCGACCGGTTCGCTGCCGCTGTCGGCGCGCATTTCGACCTTCTTCGCGAGCTTGTCGCCGCGGACGCTGGCCTGGTCGGCGAGCCTCGGCGCCGTCGCGCTCGTGCTGCAAGCCGGAATCATCGGCGCCGTGCTGATCAAGAACCAGCCGGCGACCTTCCAGACGGCTTCGCTCTCGACCAGCGCGCCGATCACACGCGAGCTTGGAAGCACGGCCGCGCCGGCGCGTGCGCTGGTGCGCTTCACTCCCGAGGCGCGCATCGCCGACATCACCGCGCTGCTCGACAGCTATCAGGCGTCGATCATCGACGGAGCCAAGGGCGGCATGTTCCGCCTCCAATTCAACAAGGCGATGAGCCAGGACGAGCTCGCCTCGCTGCTCGGCAAGATGCAGCGCGAGAAGTTCGTCAATCTGGCCGTCGCGACCCCCTGACCGCGCCGCTGAACCGATGACGCGCCAGTCGGAGAGCAGGGTACACGCCGGGGCCTACGTTTCGTCGGTCGGAGCCGCGCTGCTGCTCACAGCCTGTCTCGGCGTCGAGGTTGCGCAGGCGCAGGCGATCATGCGTACGCCCACGATCAGCGTTCCCTCGCGCACGCCGACCATCTCTCCGAGCATTGCCCCGCGTGTAAGCCCCGGTGTCGCGGCGCGCGCGGTCAGCGTCGGCCGCGGCCCGCGGACGATCGCGGCCATCCCCCACACCACGTCGTCCCGCATACGGCCGACGCCGGTAATGCCCTATGCGCGCTATTCGCCGAACCTCTATCCGGCCTGCACCGCACCCTATCGCGATGCCGGGGGCGAATGCCTGGCGCAGCCGAACGCAGGCGGCGAGGGCGGTGGAAAATCAGTCAAGAAGAGCGCCGGCAAGGGGCGTGGCAACAGCACGCCGGCCGCGGTCACCTCGCGCAGCTTCGCCAAGGAGCTCATCGCCGAGATCGACGGTGCGCTCTCGCCGGCCGAGGCCGACGAACTCGCCCGTCGCCACGGCTTGACGCGCGTTGCCTCCGAGAATTTCCCGCTGATCGGCGCCACTTTCGGCCTGTTCCGCATCACCGATGGCCGGGCATACGAGACGGTGCGGCGCGAACTCGCGGCCGAGGGCAGTGTGCGCTCGCTTCAGCCGAACTTCCGTTATGTGCTCCAGGACCAGAAACCGTCGGGGCCGACCGAAGGCGATCCTGCGCAATATGCACTGACAAAGCTCCGCCTGCCGCAGGCGCATACGCTGGCGCACGGCGCCAACGTCACGGTTGCCGTGATCGATTCCGGGATCGACGCCAGCCATCCCGAACTCGCTGATTCCATCGCCGACAATTTCGATGCGCTCGGCACCACCGAGGGACCGCATGTTCACGGCACTGGCATCGCGGGTGCCATCGTCGCGCATGGCCGGCTGATGGGCAGCGCGCCCGAGGCGCGCATCATCGCGATCCGCGCCTTCGGCGGCCCTGCGGGCGGGGCCGAGAGCTCGTCCTACATCATCCTGCGCTCGCTGAACTATGCTGCCGAGCACGGCGCGCAGATCGTCAATATGAGCTTTGCGGGCCCCAAGGACGCCCTGATCGAGCGGGCCATCGCCGCGAGCGCCGCGCGTGGCCTCGTGCTGATCGCGGCCGCCGGCAATGCCGGGGCCAAATCGCCGCCGCTCTATCCCGCCGCCAATCCCAACGTGATCGCGGTCAGTGCGACCGACCAGCAGGACCGGCTGTTCACCGCCTCCAATCGCGGCAACTACATCGCGGTCGCAGCTCCCGGCGTCGACATCTTCCTGCCGGCGCCTGACGGCAAATACCAGATGACGTCCGGAACCTCCTTCTCCGCCGCCTATGTCTCCGGCGTCGCGGCGCTGCTGCTCGAGCGCAACCATGCCTTGAAGCCGGAAGCGCTGCGCACGACGCTGGCGAAGACCGCGCGCGACCTCGGTTCACCCGGCCGTGATGATCTGTTCGGCGACGGCGAGGCCGATGCGTTTGCCGCGGTCATGGCCGTTCCGGCCGACAGTGCGACGCCGGTTGCGGCGGCATCCGGTACAACAAAACGTGAAGATGCCGGGAAGCGTCCCGACGAGCCCGGCATCCGCGCCATCGAGCAACCCTCGTTGTCGAGCGCAGACGAAAAATCCGCGATTTCTCAGGCGGATAGGCCGGCGCCGCGGTAGCGGCTGCGACAAGACGCGCGCGCCCGCCGAAGGTCAAAAAAGCGAATGCCGCGTTGAACGTTCAGCCAGCTGCCACGACCAAATTATGTGGGAGCGGTCATCCCTCCCCATCGGTCATATCAGGCGCGAGCGCCCATCCACCCCAAGCGCCCATATGGCTCGACCCGTCCGGTTGTCCCCCCGGACGGGTCTTTTCTTTGTGGGCATCCATTTTAAAGCCTCGCGATCGTTCAGCTTCCGGTTGAAGGACCGCACCCGCGTCCGCCGCGTCGCTCGCGCGGCACGCCGCAAGCCGGTCATGCTTGTGCGAAGCTTGACTCGAAAACATAGCAAATCTCCGCACGATTACGGTGCTCGATGGCGGACGCGGTGTCGTTGCTGGACAAGTCAAAACTTTTCCACAAAATAATCATGTCGCGTCTAAATTGATTCGTGTGCGTTGCGTCCCCGCGTCCGTGTTTTCTCCTGACGGGCTGGTTCATGACACATCGCCAAGAAGTCGTTCGCGACGTGGCCGTTAGCCGCGACATTGCGGCACGCTGGTGCGCTCTCGCGGAGCAGCGGCTGCAACATCTCTCCGAAATGTTCGAGACCGGACGCTGGCGCCGCTACCACTCCGAGATCGCATTTCTCGAAAATATCCAGGAGGCCAAGCGTGCGGTCCAGACCTGGCGCGCCCTTGCAACGGGCGCGGACGTCGCTGCGGCAGCCGCCAGCGTGACGCCCGCCTTCGGCTGGTCGCCGGCAACGATGCCGCGCGTATTTCCGCGCGACCAACAGGCGCAGACCGTGCAGCCGAAGGCCGTCCACATCGCGCCCGAGACCGCGGTGCCGGTCAGGCTCGATCCCACGCCGGACGTTCTCGCCGACGTTACCGAAGCCCCGATCGCACCGCTCTCCGCGCCACCCGCGATGGCATCGCGCACGGCACCTGCCGTTATGGCGCCGGCCACGGCGGCAACGCTACTGCCGCAATTCTCCCCACCTCCCGCCGAAATCGTCGCCGCCCCCGAGCGCGTCGTCGAATTCACCTTCAGCCTCGATGGCCTGGAGGCCAAATACCCGCTGCTGCGCAACGCGTTCTAACGCCGCACCGCATTCCCGCCGACCACCACCTGCGCGAACCGCTGCGCACCGTCGGCTGACAGGTCGGACGTCACGGCGCGCGCGTGGTCCAGCCCGACCACGGCGCCGCGCGGGGTCTCCGAGATCATGTTGTTGTTGACGAGCGCGGTGCCGGCACCGGGCATCACGGAGACGCCGATGCCTGCCAGCGCCTTGCGGATCACGTTGCCGGTGATGGCGACGTCGCGCAGATACTTGCCCCAGCCCGCGACGATGCCGTAGGACGGCGCGTTCTCGATCACGTTGCCGGTCACCGAGGAATCCGCCTCGATATAAATGCCGACGCCGGCATCGTCGTCCGGCGCGGTGCCGATCGGCCGTTTCGGGATCAGGTTGCGGATGATGTTGCCCTGGACCACGGCGATGCGGCCACCCTCGTTGAAATTGCAGACGGAGACACCGACGGCGGCGCCATCGACAATGTTGTTGGCAATCACCGCGGCCTCGAACGCGAACTCCGAATAGAGCGCGACCTCGCGCACGTCGCTGACGCTGTTGCCGGTGATATGGATGTTCGAGGCGGAGTTGCCACGCACGGCGGAGTAATCGCAATTCCTGATGCGGTTGCCGCGCACGATCACGTTGCCGGCGCGAAAGGCATTGATGGCGTTGCCGTACTGGCCGGAGCCGCCGGGGCCGGCCTTGATGTCCTCGATGCGGTTGTCAGCGACCAGCGTGCCGTCGTCGCCGATCGCGGTGCGCAGGATCTCGATGCCGTTATCGTTGGTGCCGGTGATGGTGTTGCGGGAGACGCTGAGGCCCCGGGCATCGAACGAGACGACCGCCGTCACTGCGACATTGGAGAAGATGTTACCGGAGATGTCGCCTGAGACCTGCTCGAGCCAAATGCCGCTGCCGCCGGAGCCGATCATCATGCAATCGGTGATGCGGACGTCGCGGCCGCCGAGGACGTGGATCAGGCCGCGCCGCGTCGGCAGCGGAATGTTGCCACCATCGAACGTGATGCCGGTGAGGCCGATGGAGTCAGCGCCGTCGCTCTGGATCGCCGACGCGCCCCCAGTGAAGACGAATTTCGTCGCACCGCGCACGCCGATCAGCTGCGCGCCGCTCGGTAGCCGTAATAGTCCAGTGCGGTAGATGCCGGGCGGCAAGGCGAGCGGCATCTGCGTCCGCGCGCTCTCATCGATCGCACGTTGGAGCGCGCGGGTCTGGTCCTCGCTGGCGCCGGGCCGCACACCGTATTGCGTGGCGTCGCGGCCGAGCAGGGACGTCAGCGGCGCCGCGCGCGCAGCATCGGCCGGCACGGCGAGCGCGCCGGCGATGCCCGCGGTCGAGGCTCCGATGAGGTGACGGCGATTGAGGTCCATGACGCGTCCTCCGGCGGACGCGGGACGTGTCCGCGGGGACTAGGTAGCTCAGGACGGCCGGTGGCGTGAGGATTGTTCGCGGTAGGGTTAAATGTTTACGTAAGCAAGGTGCGGTAGGGGTTACGGCCCCAGCGTGTTCCGTTCCTTCCGCGCCAATCGCACCATCTCCATCAGCATCGCTTCGCCCGCATCCACCAGTTCCTCCAGCGTGATCCGGGGTGCGCCCTTGCGGCGCACCGCGCCGCTGCGCGCGAGCAGCGGGATGTGGATGAACGCCGCAAGCCTGGGCCCGCCCGCTCTCACATTCTCGATCGCGCGCCAGCTCAGATAGTTGCAGAGGTAGGCGCCGGCATCGCGCGAGGCGCGCGCATCGATGCCGGTGAGGCGTGCGGCGCGCAGCAGCCTTGCGGTGTGCGGACCGAACGTCATCGCGTCCGCATCGCCGGCGATGCCGCGCTTGCTCGAGCGGGTGTTGGCGGCATCCGGCCAGAGCATGGTGACCGCATTGCGGGCGCGGGTCTCGATGCGCAAGTAAGGCGTGCGTGCGGCGAGGCCGAACATCAGAAGTGCATCCGGCTTCACCTTCGCGAGCACGTCAGGCAATTGCCGGTCGACCGCAGCATAGGTGACCGGGAAGATGTGGCTTGCGATCGCAACATTATCGAGCGCCGGGCGGCGCAGCTGCGCCAGCCGCGCTATCAGCGGCTGGGTCGGGTTAAACGGCGCGCCGGGAAACGGCCCGAAGCCGGTGAGGAGAATGCGGAGCCTTTCGCTCATTGCAGCAACTCCAGCATCTGCTCCGCGGCGAGGGCCGGCGTGAGATGGCCGTCGGCGACCTCGGCCTCGATCTTCCGGACCTTGGTCCGCACCGACGCCTCGCTGCGCAGCCGCGCCAGCATGCGCTGCTCCAGCATCGACCACATCCATTTCACCTGCTGATCGCGCCGCCGCGCGGCAAACTCGCCGGATGCGCTCATCGCCTTGCGGTGATCAAGGATCCTCTGCCAAATTCTCGCGATTCCGTCGCCGGTGAGCGCCGAATAGGTCTCGACCGGTGGGTGCCAATGCTCGGACCGCGGCGCGAGGATGTGCAGCGCGCCGCGGTAGTCAGCGGCCGTGATCTTGGCGCGCTTGAGGTTGTCGCCGTCGGCCTTGTTGATGGCGATCATGTCGGCGAGCTCGACCAGGCCCTTCTTGATCCCTTGCAGTTCGTCGCCGCCGCCCGGCAGCATAAGTGCGAGGAAGAAATCGGTCATGTCGCAGACCGCCGTCTCGGATTGGCCGATGCCGACGGTCTCGACCAGCACGACGCCGAAGCCTGCGGCTTCGCAAATCAGCATTGCCTCGCGTGTCTTGGCCGCGACGCCCCCGAGCGTGCCCGAAGACGGCGAGGGGCGGATGAAGGCATCGGTGGAGGCCGACAGCCGCGCCATCCGGGTCTTGTCGCCGAGGATCGAGCCGCCGCTGCGCGCTGAGGACGGATCGACCGCGAGCACTGCGACCTTGTGGCCTTGTTCGATCAGATACGTGCCGAGCGCGTCGATCGTGGTGGACTTGCCGACGCCCGGAGAGCCGGTGATGCCGACGCGCACCGCCTTGCCGGTGTCGGGCAGCAGCATCTGCACCAGTTCGCGCGCCAGCGCCTGATGGTCGGAGCGCCGGCTCTCCACCAGCGTGATAGCCCGCGCCAGCGCCGCGCGGCTGCCGGCGCGCACGTCGCGGGCGAGGGATTGGGTGTCCGGCGAGGCCTTCTTCTCAGTCATGCCCTGCTTTACAACGGCCCGGCTGGGCAGGCGAGGGCGCTCGCCTGCAAATCACCGGGATGTTGCCGCCGCCGCCTGGGGCGGTTTCATCTTGCGCCACACCCACACCATTACCGGCCACAGCAGGGCGCCGATTGCCATCGCGGCGAGGATCGCCGCGACTGGGCGCTCGAAGAACGGCAGGATGCTTCCGTCCGACTTGATCAACGAGGTGACGAAAGCCTGCTCGACCATGGTGCCCATGACGATGCCGAGCACCATGGCTGCCACGGGATAGCCGTTCGCTTCCATGATATAGCCGATCACGCCGAAGGCGGCGACGGTGACGACGCCAAACATGTTGTTGCCGATCGCGAACGAGCCGACCGCGCAGCACAGCATGATGATCGGCATCACGGTGGAGCGTGGCGCCAGCAGGATGTAGGCCGCGACCCGGATCATGGCGATGCCGAGCGGGATCATCATGATGTTCGCGATGATGAACATCAGATAGATCGCGTACATGCTCGACGCCTTCTCGGTGAACAGCGTCGGGCCGGGATTGAGTCCCTTCATGTAGAGCACGCCGATCGCGATCGCGGCGATGGTGTCGCCGGGGATGCCGAACAGCAGCGATGGCACCCAGCCGGAGGCGATGCTGGCGTTGTTGCTGGCTCCGGCCTCGACCAGGCCTTCGACGTGACCGGTGCCGAACTTTTCAGGCTCCTTCGAGAAGCGCTTCGACATCGCGTAGGAGACCCAGGCGGCCATGTCGGCGCCGGCGCCGGGCAGCACGCCGATGATGATGCCGACGATATTCCCGCGCGTCATCTGCCAATGATACTTCTTGGTCAGCTTCCACTGGCCGGCCATGATGCTTCCGAATTTTCGTCGCGGCAGCGGTGGCGGCTCGGGCGTCAGCATCGCGCGCATCACCTGCGCCACCGCGAACACGCCGACCAGCGCCGGGATCGGTTCGATGCCGCCGAACAGATCGGTGAGGCCGAAGGTGAAGCGCGGGACGCCGCCGGGATTCTCGATGCCGATGCAGGAGACCAGCAGGCCGATGAACATGCCGGCGATCGCCTTCACGGGCGAGGAGCGCGCGACCAAAGTGGCACACATCAGGCCGAGCAGCGCCAGCCAGAAATATTCGAACGTCGAGAACGACAGCGCGATCTCGGCGAGCGGCGGCGCCAGGATCATCAGCGACAGCACGCCGGCGATGCCGCCGACCGCGGAGAACCAGACGCCGGCCCCGAGCGCGAGCTCGGCCTGGCCCTTGCGGGTCATGGCATAGGCTTCGTCGGCATAGGCGGCGGAAGCCGGCGTGCCGGGAATGCGCAGCAGCGCGCCGGGAATGTCGCCGGAGAAGATCGCCATCGAGGACGCCGCGACGATGGTCGCAATCGCCGCGATCGGCGACAGGTAAAAGGTGACGGGGACGAGCAGGGCGGTCGCCATCGTCGCCGACAGGCCCGGCAGCGAGCCGATCACGAGCCCGTACACGGAGGCCGCGAACATCGCGATGATGACCTCCCAGGTCGAGATCAGTGCGAACGCATCAATCAGGGTTTTCAGCATGGGATTACCAGGGCGTCGGCAGCAGGCCGGCAGGCAGCGGCACGCGCAACAGCTTGCCGAAAATGAGGTGAATGGCGAATGGCGAGAGCGCCGCGAGCGGCAGCGCCAGCTTCCACTTCGCCCCCAACGCGGTCGAGGTCACGTAGACCATGATCGCGGCAGCGAGGATGAAGCCGAGCCGGTCGGCGGCAAAGACGTAGAACAGCAGCAGCGCCGGCGGCAGCAAGGCGCGAAGGCCGTAGAGCTTGCCCTGCGGCGGCGGGCTGGCGGCCTGACCGTTCTCGAGCGGGACCAGCTCTTCCTCCTCCTCGAAGGAATGGCCGATGCCGAACACGATCGCGAGCCCGCACAGGGCGAGCCCGGTGCCGATCACCAGCGGAAACACGTTGGGGCCGACCGGCTGGCCCGGCACCGGCGGCAAGATCCAACCGCCATAGGCGGCGGCCGCGCCGAGTGCGACGAGAAACGATCCCGTGACGGAGTCGGGAAGACGCATGGGAGAGTCCTATGAGAAGTGCACTCCCTCTCCCCGCGTGGGTTGGGCTAGCGCATATGATGAAGCTGCTCGGCCTGCATGGTTCGAGACGCCCGCTTTCGCGGGCTCTTCACCATGAGGGTTTGATATCTCGCCGCAAAACGCGACCTCATCCTGAGGGCCCGCCGTAGGCAGGCGTCTCGAAGGATGGGCTGCAAGCGAGCTACTCGCCACGTTCTTCATATGCGACAGCCCTGCCGCTCGCGCGGAGAGGTGAAAATCACGCCTTGCTCAGGCCCGCCGCCTTCATCGCCTCGCCCATCTGGGCGTCGCCCTTGTCCATGAAGGCGGCGAAATGGGCGGCATCGCCCCACACGGTGCCGAAGCCGCGATTGCTCATGAAGTCCTTGAACTCGGCTGAGTCGTAGACCTTCTTCAGCGCTGCGGTCAGCTTCGTTGCGATCTCCGGCGGCAGGTTCTTCGGGGCGCCGATGCCGCGCCAGGCACCGGTCGCGTAGTCGATGCCCATCGCCTCCTTCAATGTCGGCACGTCCTTGAAGATCGGGTTGCGCGCCGGCGCCATGATGGCAAGGCTCCTGGCCTTGCCAGCCTCGATGATGGCGCGCGCTTCCGGCACCGAGCAGGTGGTCAGGTCGAGGCCACCGGCGGCGAGATCCTGCATCGCGGGCGCTGCGCCATTTGACGGCACCCAGGCGACCTGGTTGGCAGGCAGGCCCATCGCCTGCATCCAGCCGACCAGCGCCAGATGCCAGATGCCGCCCTGGCCGGTGCCCGAAGCCTTGAACTTGCCCGGAGGCGCCGCCTTGATCGCGTCGGCGAGCTCCTTGACCGTCTTGTAGGGCGAGGAGGAGGAGACCTGGATGCCGGGCGGATCCTCGTTCATCAGCGCCAGCGGCGTGTAGCTCTTTGGCGTCAGCTCGGTGAGGCCTTGCCAGTGCATCATCGAGATTTCGACCGTGAGCATGCCGATCGTGTAGCCGTCGGGCTGCGCGCTCGCGATCGCGCTATGGCCGACGACGCCGGAGCCGCCGGTGCGGTTGACCACGTTGAAGGGTTGGCCGAGATCCTTCTCCAGCAGCGCCGCGACGATGCGCGCGGTCGCATCGGTGCCGCCGCCCGCGCCCCAAGGCACGATCACGGTGACCGGACGCGCCGGATAGGCTTGTGCGAGTGCCGGCTTGAACCCGAAAGCGGCGGATGCCGCGACCGCGGCAGACGAGGCCGCAAAGGCGCGGCGGGTGATCTTGGACATTGAATGCCTCCCAGCGGCGCCCGCGACGTCGAGCGCTCTTGTCAACGGCGGCATTCTAGTCGGCTTTGCGGCGGCGCCGCAAGGTAGCGCTACCAGCGAGATCGCCGTTTGTGTGAAACCATCGGACGGGCAGTCGGAAATCGGGTGGGTTTTGCCGGCGCAAGTCGCCAACCTCAGCGCGCAACAAGTGCCAAAGGCAAGCCATGACCCAAGCCTATTACAGCACGGTGCTGGATCACCCGCTGGACGAAGTCTGGTCGCTAATTCGCGACTTCAACAACTATCCCGTTTATATCGACGATAATCGTCGCGGACGTGCGAGCTGAAGATGGAGAGCTTCGATACGCCCTTGCCTTTGATGGCATCCGCGTTCTTGCGTATTGCAGCAATGATTTCGTCAGGTGTCATGGACACAACCTGGCCGGGCGCACGACCAGTCCATCACTACTCCGCCGCCTCGCTATGCCCAAGCCGGACGTTCAGCTTGCGGATCAGTTCCTCCGCCGCATCGGCGATCACGGTGCCCGGCGGGAAGATGGCTTCGGCGCCGGCCGCGTACAGCGCGTCGTAATCCTGCGGCGGCACTACGCCGCCGACGATGATCATGATGTCGTCGCGGCCCTGCTTCTTCAGCGCGGCCTTCAGTTCCGGCACCGCCGTGAGGTGGGCGGCGGCGAGCGAGGAGACGCCGAGGATGTGCACGTCGTTCTCGACCGCCTGCCGCGCAGCTTCGTCGGCGGTCGCGAACAGCGGCCCGATGTCGACGTCGAAGCCGATGTCGGCGAAGGCTGACGCGATCACCTTCTGGCCGCGGTCATGGCCGTCCTGGCCGATCTTGGCCACCAGGATGCGCGGGCGGCGGCCTTCCGCCTCCTCGAAGGCGTCGATCAGCGCCTGAACCTTCTCGACCTGGTTTCCCATGCTGGAGGCCTCCCGCTTGTAGACGCCGGTGATGGACTTGATCTCGGCGCGATGCCGGCCGAACACCTTCTCCATCGCCTCCGAAATCTCGCCGACGGTCGCCTTGGCGCGCGCCGCGTCGATGGCGAGCGCGAGCAGATTGCCGTTGCCTTCTCTGGCCGAGCGCGTCAGCGCGGCGAGGGCGGCATCGACGTCCTTCTGATTGCGCTCGGATTTCAGCCGCGTCAGCTTGTCGATCTGCAAGCGGCGGACATTGCTGTTGTCGACTTTGAGGATCTCGATCGGCGCCTCATCGGTCGGCTTGTACTTGTTAACGCCGATCACGGCCTGCTTGCCGGCATCGATGCGGGCCTGTGTCTTGGCCGAGGCTTCCTCGATGCGCAGTTTCGGCACGCCCGCCTCGATCGCCTTGGCCATGCCGCCGAGCTCCTCGACCTCCTGGATGTGGCTCCAGGCCTTGGCGGCGAGGTCGCGCGTGAGCCGCTCGACATAATACGAGCCGCCCCAGGGATCGATGATGCGCGTGGTGCCGCTCTCCTGTTGGAGGAAGAGCTGGGTGTTGCGAGCGATGCGCGCCGAGAAATCGGTCGGCAGCGCCAGCGCTTCGTCGAGCGCGTTGGTGTGCAGCGACTGGGTATGGCCTTGGGTGGCCGCCATCGCCTCCACCGTGGTACGCATGACGTTGTTGAAGACGTCCTGAGCGGTCAGCGACCAGCCTGAGGTCTGGCTATGCGTGCGCAGCGACAGCGAGCGCGGGTCTTTCGGATTGAATGGCTTCAGCAGCTTCGCCCAGAGCAGGCGCGCGGCGCGCAGCTTGGCGACCTCCATGAAGAAGTTCATGCCGATCGCCCAGAAGAACGACAGGCGCGGCGCGAAGCGGTCGACGTCGAGGCCTGCAGCGAGTCCGGCACGCAGATATTCGACGCCATCGGCGAGCGTGTAGGCGAGCTCGAGGTCCTGCGTCGCACCGGCCTCCTGCATGTGATAGCCGGAGATCGAGATCGAGTTGTATTTCGGCATCCTCGTGGAGGTGTAGGCGAAGATGTCCGAAATGATCCGCATCGATGGCGCGGGCGGATAGATATAGGTGTTACGCACCATGAATTCTTTCAGAATGTCGTTCTGAATGGTGCCCGAGAGTTTTTCCGGCGGCACGCCCTGTTCCTCGGCGGCCGCGACATAGAGCGCCAGGATCGGCAGTACCGCGCCGTTCATGGTCATGGACACGCTCATCTGATCGAGCGGAATCCCTGCGAACAGCGTGCGCATGTCGTAGATGGAATCGATCGCGACGCCGGCCATGCCGACGTCGCCGCCGACGCGCGGATGATCGCTGTCATAGCCGCGATGCGTGGCGAGATCGAAGGCGACCGAGAGGCCCTTCTGTCCAGCGGCGAGATTACGGCGATAGAACGCGTTGGAATCCTCTGCCGTGGAGAAGCCGGCATATTGCCTGATGGTCCAGGGCTGGTTGACATACATGGTCGGGTAGGGACCGCGCAGAAAGGGCGCGATGCCGGGATAGGTCTCGAGGAAATCGAGGCCGGCAAGATCGGCCTCGCCATAAGCGGGTTTTACGAGAATGCCCTCGGGCGTCAGCCACGGCTCGGCGCTGCCTAATGGCGCTGTGGTTGCGGTCCGCTCGAAGGCGACATCGGCGAAATTGGGAATGCGGCTCATCTCTTGGAATCCTCAAAGCTGCGATGATGCTCGATCAGCCTTTGCACATTCTTCTTGTAGACCGGATCATCCAGCCGGCTCTCAGTCATCGCTCAAGTCCCGCTCCGCGGCAAGCGCGCGAAAAGCTCGACAAACTTCCATTCTGCGAGACCTAGCAAGCTTTGTCCGAGCAGCTGAAACACCGGACGGCCTCAATCATGATCCGGATGCTGATAGCTGACGATGGTCGCCATCTTCTCCGGTCCGTAATTCTGCTGGGTGGTCTGGCTCGGCAAATTGGAGATGCCGACTACCCAGCCGAGGCGAGATTCGGTGCCGAACTGCCGCGTTGGGACAACGTGGTCGGGGCGGTCGAACGTGCCTGTCATGATCTCGATCCGGTCGCCGTCGATGCGGCCAAAGCTCAGCGGCGTGCCGCAGGCGGCGCAAAAGCCGCGCTCGGCGATGGAGGAGGAGCGGAAGAACGACGGCCGTCCCTTGGTCCAGGCAAAGTCCGTCTTGTTGATGTCGGCGAAGGAGGCGAACGGGGCGCCAGCCGCCTTCTGGCACATCCGGCAGTGGCAGATCGAGACCTTGGTCGGTGCCGTCGTGACTCGAAAGCGCACGGCCCCGCATTGGCAGCCGCCGGTGAGAACGGTTTTGCTGGTTTCGGTCATGGCTGCTCCATCCGCCGGTAGGCGTCTTGCAGCGTCGCAAGCGCATCGCCTCCGGCGAAGACGAAACCGGTGACGCCGGCCGCACGCAGCGCCGCCTCGGCATCGGTCGGGCGGCCTGCCAGATAGATATGTCGGGCGCCGGCCGTTTGCAGGGCCCGGGCGGCGGGTTCCGCGTGACCGGCATAGACCTTGTCGCTGGAACAGAGGCAGGCAAGCTCCGCGCCGGAGGCCTTGAACGCGGTAGCAAGCTTGGACGGATCGGCAAAACCCTCGCTGTCGAGGGCCTGGATGCCGCCAGCCTCGAAGAAGCTCTTGGCAAACGTCGCCCGCGCGGTGAAATCGGCGGGCGTGCCGAGATTGGCCAGGAACACCTTTGGCCGGGCGCCACGTGCTTTCAACGCGGCATCCGACTTGTCACGCAACGCCTCGAACGGTTCCGCCAGCCGGATCGGCGACAGTGCATCGAATTTGTATTTTTGCTCACCGTAAGGCGGAAGCGCGATTGGCGTCACCTTCAGCACGGCCGTCTCGCTCTCATGCAGGTTCGGAAACTCGCTGGCGCCGGTCAGCACGTCTCGGCGTTTTGCGATGTTGGCCTCGCGCGCCTTTCGCGTAGCCGCTACTTTACTTTGAAAAATACCCTGCTGAAGCGCGGCAAAGGCGCCGCCGGCTCTCTCGCTCTCCTGGAACAGCGCCCAAGCGGCCTCGCAGAGCTGCGCGGTCAGCGTCTCGATGCCGCCGGCGCCCGCCGCGGGATCGCTGACCTTGGCGAGATTGCTTTCTTCCAGCAGCAGGGCTTGCGTGTTGCGCGCCACGCGTCGTGCGAACGGATCGGGCAGTCCGAGCGCCAGCGTATGCGGCAACACGGTGATCGCGTTGGCGCCGGCAAGCCCGGCCGCAAAGGTCGCGATGGTCGCGCGCAGCATGTTCACGTAAGGGTCGCGCTGCGTCAGCATGCGCCAGGCCGTGTCGGCAGCGATGAACAGCGGTTTCGGCGTCAGGCCACAGGCCTGCTCGATGCGCGCCCACAGCAGCCGCAGCGCGCGGAATTTGGCCATGGTCAGGAACTGGTCGGCATCGGCGGAAAGCCGCGCATAGACCATGTCCTGCGCCTGCTGCAGCGCAATGCCGGCATTTTCGATCGCGCGCAGATAGGCAACGCCGCAGGCGAGCACGAAGGCAAGCTCCTGCACTTCCGAACCGCCGGCATCGTGGATCACGCGTCCGTCGGCGGAGGCGAATGGCCCCTTGAAGCCGAGCCCAGCGAGACCCTTGATGGCGCCGGTGATGGCTGGAACGATCTCCTCCCAAGTATAGGGGCTGTGGCCCCACACCGCGCCGGCCGCGAGCGGATCAAGCCCGAAGCGGATGTTGCAGGCGGCGGGATCGAAGCCTGCGCTCTTCACATATTCCGCGACATGGATCGCGGCCATCCGCGATTGCGGACCGATCTGAAGCTCGAGGCCGATGCCGGCATCGAGATGGATGTCCTTCAAGACTCTTGCGACCGCATCGGCTGACGGTTCCAGGCCGAAGCCGTGGGCGCCGCTGCCGCCGGCGAACACCAGCGCGAGCCCCGTCGCGCCGTTCTCGAGATCGGTCAGCGCCTGCGCATTCGCGGCAGCCGCATCGGGATGGTCGATCCGCTGCATGATCTGCCAGGGCGCAGCTGGCGGCCGGCCCACCACGGGCGCAAGGCCCTTGGCGCGTGGGTAGAGCGGCTCGATCTTCAGGCCATCATAGGTCTTGCCGACCAGCTTCTCGAACGGCGCGCCCTTCAGCACGCCGTCAACCAGCTTGCGCCAGTCTTCGATCGTCGCCTTGGGGAAATCCGCCGCCAGCGGCAGGTCGTCAGTCACGGAGGTCATGCGGCGAGGGGCTCCCGAAATCTTGTTATTCGCAGGCGAAATTGCCACGGCGGACCGCCCCTGCAAACGGTTGTTTTTGGTTAACCGGTATCCGGAAGCCGCTCAATGCCTTGCGTCGAGACGCTGGCGAGCCCGTCACGCACACGAACGCCTGATATGAGGCGGTCGGGCGCGATTTCGGCCAGCGGCACCAGCACGAAGGCGCGCTCGAACAGGCGCGGATGCGGCAGGGTCAGATCGGGCTTCTGCAAGCTGACATTGTCATAGGCAATCATATCGAGATCGAGCGTGCGCGGGCCCCAGCGCCGCTCCTTGTCCCGCGTGCGGCCGAATTTCTGCTCGATCTTCTGGAGCACGAACAGCAGTGCATGCGGATCAAGGCTGGTCTCGATCTCGATGCACGCGTTGATGAAGGGCTCCTGGTCCTCATCGCCCCAGGGCGGCGTTGCATAGTCGGACGAGCGCGCGATCAGCGCGGCTTGCGCCATGCCGCAGATATGCGCGATCGCCTTGCGGAATGTCGCGCGGACATCGCCGACATTTCCGCCGAATGCGATCAAGACGCTCGCCATCTTATGGATGCCGCGAGCGCGTCAGCATGATGCCGACGTCGTCGAAGATCGCGGCGATCGGCGCATGCGGCTTGTGCACGGTGATCTTCACGGCGCGGATGCGCGGGAAATGCGACAGGATGGCATCGGCCACCGCGCCGGCGGCGCGCTCCAAGAGCTTGTAATTGGTGTTCTTGAACGCCGCCGTGGTGGTCGCCACCACTTCGGCGTAGGACACGGTATCGGCGAGCCGGTCGCTGCGCGAAGGCTCCGACAGGTCGGTATAGAGTTCGAGATCGATGACGAAGCGCTGGCCGACTTCGGTTTCGTGATCCATGACGCCGTGGCGCGCGTGGATCGACAGGCCGGTGACGAAGATCGTATCGGTCATGGCTTGCTCTCGATTGCTGCTGCTACACGCAGGGCCTGCAAGGTTTCGGCGACGTCATGGGTCCGAATGATTTTTGCGCCGCGCTGCGCGGCGATGACGTGCGCGGCGATCGATCCGGCGAGTCGCTCTTTCGGCTCCGACGGCGACACCGCGGCGATGAAGCGCTTGCGCGAGGCGCCGACCAGGATCGGCAGGCCGAACATGTCGAGTTCGCGCAGCCGCGCCAGCGCGATCATGCTCTGCTCGGCCGTCTTGCCGAAGCCGATGCCGGGATCGAGTACGATTTTGTCCCGCGCGATACCAGCCTTGGCCGCGATATCCAGCGAGCGCAGGAAGAAGGTTTTCATGTCCGTGACGATGTCGATGGTGGGGTCGGCATTGTCGCGGTTGTGCATCACGATGACCGGAACGCCTTTAGCCGCGACCAGCGGTGCCATGGCGGCGTCGCGTTGCAGGCCCCAGACGTCGTTGACGATCGCCGCGCCCTGGTCGAGCGCGAACGCCACCACCTCCGCCTTCATGCTGTCGATCGAGACGGGCGCGCCAAGCGCCACGACGCCAGCCAGCACCGGCTTCAGCCGGGCGAGCTCGCGTTCCGCTGTGACCGGCTGGGCGCCCTTGTAGGGCCGGGTGGACTCCGCGCCGATATCGATGATGTCGACGCCATCAGCGATCATCGTCCGGGCACGCTCCAAGGCCTGCTCGGGCGCGATGAACGCGCCGCCGTCAGAGAAGGAATCCGGGGTGACGTTGAGCACCCCCATCACCGCCGGAAGCGGCCGTTCCAACAGCGTCCGCAGCACGTCGGCCCCGGCCGAGCCGGCCGGCGGGACGGATGGGGAGGGCGAGGCGCTCATGCGGGTGGCTTTAGCGGTCGGGGAGGGGGAGTTCAAGACCAACCCCTCGTGTCATTGCCCGCGAAAGCGGGCAATCCAATACTCCGAGGCATTGCGACAATGTGGAGGAGGCGCGGCGTACTGGATACCCCTTCGCGGGGTACGACGGAGAGAGTGTGTGGCTAATACGTAATCTTCGGCGGCAGCTTCTTCGCCTTGGCGATGATCTCGCCGACCGACTTCTCGGAAGGCAGGATGCGGAGGAGCTTCTTCTTCTCGTTCGCGTCCCGCATGCTCTGCGCGAGCCTTGCCGGATTCCGATAAGCGAGCTCGCGCACCGTGGTGACGCCGGCAGCGCGGACCAGGCCGACCTTGGCCCGGCCCATGCCGGGGATGCGCATGTAGTCAGAGACGTTGGCCCATTCGAGCAGCAGCTGCTCGCTGATGCCGGTCTTGGCAGACAGCGCCTTGCGGCCTTTCACGGTGCCGGCAGCCTCGAGCAGCGCGTCGGTGGTGCGGATTCCCTGCGCCTTCAACTTGTTGGCGGCAAAGGCCGACAGGCCCTCAATCTCGGAGATGGGATATGTCATGATTCTCGATATGAAATGCGAAAGCTTCAGGCGAATTGGCTGAGGCCCGGCGTCCCCGCGATGATCTTGCCCATCTGATCGGCTCCGATTTTGTCTCGGCCGAAGCGAAAAAGTTCACGGGCGATGTTTTGAATCTCCGACATGCCGAGTCCGAGGCCCATCAGGCGTGAGCCGACGGCCATCAGGCCACCGCCCATCAGCCGCGACAGTCCGCCGCCGCTCCCGGACGTCTCGATCACGGCTTCCGCACCGGGAATCTGGTCGATCAGGGCCTGCACGCTGTCGGAAGGACCCTCGCTGCGGAGGAAACCCAGGATAATGCCGACAGTCTTTTCAGCGACAGCACTATCTATGCTGGCGTTTGTTGCCAGCCGCCCGATCAGCTCGTCCATATGGCCTGCCCCTCAGCCGGTTCACATGCCGGAGTATTGCTTTCGAAAATGATCTTGAGCCGGTGCGATGTGAAATACAAGCGATGAACGCGACCAACGTTTCGAACGCGCGAAAAGTGTTGCAGCGATGCAAGAGCGGAGATGGAATCAGCAAGAAAATACCGCGGTGCGAATGCACCTTTCCGACTTTCGGCTGATGTTTCCGACGATGTCGCATGTCCGGACCACGTTGAATGGTTTCAATCGGCTCGCGACATGCGTTAAACTCCGGAACTGGTGTATTCGAGTTTCGATACGCGAAACTGCAGAGATCAGAGACCATAATGACCGCACAGGACAGCAAGCTCGGTGACACCGACGAGAAGATCTTCGTCGGCAAGGGAAACGAGCAGGCATGGCTGACGCTGGCGCTCGCCAATCGCCATGGCCTCGTCACCGGTGCAACCGGAACCGGCAAGACCGTGTCGCTGCAAGTGATGGCGGAAGGATTTGCGCGCGCCGGCGTTCCGGTCTTCGCAGCCGACATCAAGGGCGACCTCTCCGGCATCTCCGAGGTCGGCGAACCAAAGGATTTCATCGTCAAGCGCGCCACCGAGATGGGGCTGACGTTCCAGCCCGACCAGTTCTCGACGGTGTTCTGGGACGTGTTCGGTGAGCAGGGCCACCCGGTGCGGGCGACGGTCACCGAGATGGGACCGCTGCTGCTCGCGCGCATGCTCGACCTCAACGACGTGCAGGAAGGCGTGCTCAACGTCGCCTTCCGCGTCGCCGACGACAACGGTCTCGTCCTGATCGACATGAAGGACCTTCGCGCGCTGCTCGACGCCATCGTGCCCGATAGCGGGAAGAAGGGGCCGGACGCGGCGGCGGATCCGCTCGCCGCCATCCGCAAGGCCGCGCAGGGCTTCGGCAACGTCACCAAGGCGACCGTCGGCACCATCCAGCGCCAGCTCCTGGTGCTGGAGAACCAGGGCGGCTCCAAATTCTTCGGCGAACCGGCGCTGACGCTGAAGGACTTCATGAAGACCGACCGCGACGGGCGCGGCATGGTCAACATCCTCGTCGCCGACAAGCTGCTCCAGAGCCCGCGGCTTTATGCGACATTCCTGTTGTGGATGCTGTCGGAGCTGTTCGAGGAGCTGCCCGAGGTCGGCGACCTGCCCAAGCCGAAGCTCGTGTTCTTCTTCGACGAGGCGCATCTGTTGTTCAACGATGCGCCCAAAACGCTGATGGACAAGATCGAGCAGGTGGTGCGTCTGATCCGCTCCAAGGGCGTTGGCGTCTACTTCGTGACGCAGAACCCGGTCGACGTGCCCGATCGCGTGCTCGGGCAGTTGGGTAACCGGGTGCAGCACGCGCTGCGCGCTTTCACCCCGCGCGACCAGAAGGCGGTCGCCGCCGCAGCCCAGACCTTCCGGCCCAACCCGAAGCTCGACACCGCCAAGGTGATCATGGAGCTCGGCAAGGGCGAGGCGCTGGTGTCCTTCCTCGAGGGCAACGGCACGCCTTCGATGGTCGAGCGGGTGATGATCCGGCCGCCGTCGGCCCGGATTGGACCGATCACGCCGGAGGAGCGCAAGGCGATCATGGCTATAAGCCCGGTCAAGGGCAAATACGACACCGCTGTCGATTCCGAGTCTGCCTACGAGATTCTTCAGAAGCGCATCGCCGGCACGGCGGCAACGGCAGATGGTTCGGCAGGTGGAAGCGGTGGCGGCATCCTCGGCCAGATCGGCTCGATCGTCGGCTCTATCTTCGGCACCAACGTCAAGCGCGGCCGTCTGTCAACCGGCCAGGTCATCGCGCGCGACGTGACGCGATCGGTGACCAACCAGGTGATCGGGGGGATGGCCGCCAATATCGGCAAGTCGGTCGGCGGCCAGCTCGGCGGCTCGATCGGCCGCACCCTGGTTCGCGGCGCGCTCGGCGGATTGCTGCGGCGCTAGAGCGTGATCCGGAAAAGTGTGAAGCGGTTTTCCGAAAAGATCATGTTCAAACAATAACCTGAAGCGCGATGACGATTCATCCCGATCTCGTCGCGCCTTAGGCAGCACGCCCGGCCATCACGCCGCCGGAGGTTTAGCGGCCATCGGGAGGCCATCACAGCGCACAAATTCCGGTGAGGGGCTCTCCAAGCATCCGCCCGTCTGCTACGTGGTAGTCCGCCGCCGACTGGACTCCACCGTGACCTCCACCGCCCCGTTAGCCAAACCTGATGCGCCGAGACGCCTGTCGCTGCGCGCGCCGCTGGACCTGCTTTTCCTGTTCTGCTGCGTCCTCCTGACCGCCGATGTGCTCATTCCCGAGATCTTCGGCCACGGCAAGACCAAGGATTACGGGCTGTGGTACTGGGCCGGGCAGCAGATCCTGGAGGGACGCTCGCTCTATCCCGGCGATATCAGCGACTACTTCGAATTCATCTATCCGCCGCTTCCGGCGATCATGTTGGCGATCCCGAGCTGGTTCGGCAAGATCCCGCTTTATAACGTCCTGTCCATCCTGAATGCAGTGGCGTGGTGGTACACCGGGATGTTCTCCCAGGTCCTGGCTGGCTCGGACCGCAAGCCCGGTCCCTGGCTGGAAGCATTGCCCGCCTTCGTCACCGTCACTTTCGTGTTCGACATGTTCGACCTCGGCCAGCCGAACCTCGTCCTGTTGGCGATGATGCTCTACGGCTTCTGGAGCTTGCGGCATCAGCGCCCCTGGCTTGCTGGCTTCATGTTTGCGCTCGCGACGGCCATCAAGGTGTTTCCGATCGCGGTGCTGCCCTACCTGATGTGGCGGCAGAAGTGGGCGGCCGCCGTCGCTACGGTCGCCTTCACCGGCATTCTTCTTTACGTCGTGCCGGCGCCGATCCGCGGCTTCGAGCGCAACGCAGCCGAACTTGCGACCTGGTACCAGGCCATGGTCGGTACCAACTCGGAACAAGGCTTTGGCCAGCGCGGCGAGCAGAATTGGTCGTGGGTCAACCAGTCCCTCATTGCTGTCACGCATCGCCTGGTCCGGCCGATCAATTACAATCTGGAAGACCCCAACAAGCCGCCGCGTACGATGAACGTCATCGACGTCGACTACAGCACGGCGAACTGGATCGTGCTCGCGCTGTCGGCGGTGCTCGGGCTCGGCTTCGTCGCGATCATGCCTCGGCAAGCGCGGCGAACGGCGCGCTCCGACGCCGAGGAGCTCGGCATCCTGTTCTGCCTGATGACGATTGCCTCGCCTCTGGCGCGGCAATACTACTTCATGTGGCTGTTCCTGCCCATGACGGTGCTGATGCATCGGGCCACCCTCGACGCGCGGGCGAATGTGCGGCTGGGAACCTGGCTCGCTTTGGGTGCCGCCGGCATCCTCATGCTGCTATCGCTGCCGTGGTTTCCCAATGTCATCCAGGCCTGGGGCAATAATCTCGTTGCGACCGCCATCCTTGCCGGCAGCCTCGCATGGCACATCTGGCATCCGCCGGCTGGTCCCGAGGCCGCGCCAGGGCTAAAAGCGCAGACACCTTGAGACCAACAATCGGGAATACGACCATGGCCAATGCGCAGCTTCAATCCGTGCTCGACCACATCGACAAGGATTTCGATAACAGCCTGGAGCGTCTGTTTTCGTTGTTGCGGATCAAGTCGATCTCCGCGGATCCGGCCTTCGCCGCCGATTGCAAGGCCGCGGCCGAGCACCTCGCCAAGGACATCGCAAGCCTCGATGTCGCCACCGAAGTGAGGCCGACCGCCGGACATCCCGCCATCGTCGGCAAGGCCAGGGCGGGCGGACGGCCGCACGTACTGTTCTACGGCCATTACGACGTGCAGCCGGTCGACCCGCTCGATCTCTGGGATCGTCCGCCGTTCGAGCCTGTCGTCACCGACCATGCCGATGGTCGCAAGATCATCGTCGCGCGCGGTGCCGAGGACGACAAGGGCCAGGTCATGACCTTCGTCGAAGCCTGCCGCGCCTGGATGAAGGTGACGGGCTCGCTGCCGGTCGACATCACCTTCCTGATCGAAGGCGAGGAGGAGGTCGGCTCGAAGAATTTCGTGCCCTTCATCGAGGCCAACAAGGACGAGTTCAAAGCCGACTACGTGCTGGTCTGCGACACCGGCATGTGGGATCACAACACGCCGGCGATCACGACATCGCTGCGCGGCCTGCTCTATGAGGAGCTGAAGATCACCGCCGCCAATCGCGACCTGCATTCCGGCGTCTTCGGCGGCAGCGCGATGAACCCCATCCGGGTCCTCACGAAAATTCTGGGCAGTCTGTTCGACGACGACAACCGCATCACCATTCCCGGCTTCTATGACGGGATCAAGGACACGCCCCCTGACATCTTGGTGCAGTGGAAAAAGCTCGAATTCACGCCGGACACGTTCCTCAAGCCGGTGGGCTTGTCGATCCCTGCCGGCGAGAAGGGGCGCTTGCTGATCGAGCAGGCCTCCTCGCGTCCGACCTGCGACGTCAATGGCATTTGGGGTGGCTATATCGGCGAGGGCTCCAAGACGGTGATCCCGTCGCACGCGTCTGCCAAGGTCTCGTTCCGTCTGGTCGAGGGGCAGGACCCCCAAAAGATCCGCAAGGCGTTCCGCGACTACGTGACCGCGCGCATTCCGGGCGACTGCAAGGTCGAGTTCGGCGACCATTCCGCCGCGCCCGCAGTCGCGCTCGACTGGAATATGAAACCGCTCGCCGCCGCCAAGAAGGCGCTGACCGAGGAATGGGGCAAGGAGACCGTGCTGATGGGATCGGGTGCCTCGATCCCGATCGTCGCCGATTTCAAGCGCACGCTCGGCCTCGATTCGCTGCTGGTCGGCTTCGGCCTCGACGACGACAACATCCATTCGCCGAACGAGAAGTACGATCTGCGCAGCTTCCAGAAGGGCATCCGCTCCTGGGCCCGCATCCTCGCCGCGCTGGCGGAGGTGAAGTGACCGCGTAGCGGTCATTCCGGGGCGCCTCGAAGAGGCGAACCCGGAATCTGGAGATTGTTGCGCGAGATTCTCAGGTGCGCAATTGCGCACCTTAGTTCGCGCTTTTCGCGCGCCCCGGAATGACGGGCGTGGGGAGTTACCCCTAAATAAAAACGCCGCCCGGAATTGGGCGGCGTTTCATTCCAAAAGGCGTAGAGGTTCGTTGCACGCTACCCTACACCAAATCCCGAAAATCTCAAGTCCGATAGCCCGGATTGACGCGGTCGAGCTTGCGTAGCAGCGGGGGCCACACGAGATTGGTGGCGCGCAGCTCGGCGCGGTCGCGGTTCGACAGTAGCTCGGTATTCTTGTCGATCGCGACGTCGTCGACTGGATAGATCGGCGTACCCAGCGCGCGCGTGCGCACCTGCATCGAGCAAGCGCGCTCGAGGTGGTACATGCGCTCGAAGGCGGAAGCGACCGAGCGGCCGACCGTCAGCGTGCCGTGATTGCGCAAAAGCATGTGGTTGTGGTCGCCGAGGTCCTTCTGCAGCCGCGGCCGCTCGTCATGGTCGAGCGCGATGCCTTCATAGTCGTGATAGGCGAGGTCGTGGGTGACGAGCTGGGCGGTCTGGTTCAGCGGCAACAGGCCTTCGGCGCTGCTCGACACCGCGGTGCCGTCGAGCGTGTGGAGATGCAGCACGCAGATCGCGTCCTCGCGCACCTCGTGGATCGCCGAATGGATGGTGAAGCCGGCGGGGTTGATGCTGTATTCGCTCTCGGAGAGCTGATTGCCATGCAAATCGACCTTGACGAGGCTCGACGCCGTGATCTCGTCGAACATCAGCCCGTATGGGTTGATGAGGAAGTGATGGTCGGGGCCGGGCACGCGCGCGGAGATGTGCGTGTCGACCAGATCGTCCCAGCCGTACAACGCGACGAGGCGATAGCAGGCGGCGAGATTGACGCGTTGCTGCCACTCGGCTTCCGTCATGTTCGACGGCACTTCCTTCAGGCGCGCTTCCGCTGGCGACATGGCTGATCTCTCCGAACATCGTTGTTGCGGAGAAGGAGCCTAGTCTTGGGTGAGGCGGGCAGCAAGGCGCGGCCAGCGCGCGGCAGTTCAGCGTTGCCCGCATGAGCGAAGCGATATGCGGGCAGCTCCAAGGTGGCCCCGGATGTCGCTTCGCTCATCCGGGCTTCGAGTTGGGAGAAGATTATTACGGAGCCGGGATCGACAGCAGGCTGGAAATGCTGCGGCCGCGGATATCGTAGACGCGGGCGAACACCACGTCGTCGCGCTTGATCTCGACCATGACGGGTGCGGTGAGGCCCTTGCAGTAGAATTCGCCCAGCGTCATCGCGAAATCGGCCGCGTTGGAATCCCAGCCGATGGTGAAGTCGGGGCCGAGCGCGACCTGGGCCGGTCGCTGCGGCCCGCACACCGCGACCTTCCATTTGCGATTGCTGGGCGGCACTTCCTGGCGCTCGACCAGCTGCTCGCGCAGCTCGTCCGAGGCCTGCTTCAGCGCCAGGCCCCAATAGTCGAGCATAAAGCGGTCGTCGGCGCCGCGCACGGTGCCGGCGATGTGGTTGAAGTGCGTGTATTGATAGGGATGCAGCCGGATCATCTCGGCGAGCGACAGCGCAAGACCGAAGCAGAAGGTGGCGAGCACGACCGGCTGCCAGGTGCGGTGATTGGAGCGCAGGCGTTCCATAGTCCAGCCGAAGGCGACGCCGCCGAGCACCGCCATTGGCGGGATCACGAAGACGAAATGGCGGATGCCGTTGTACAGTGCGGGACGCTTCACCATCGCGATCGCGAGCGGCAGGGTCGCGGCCAGCGTCAGCATCAAGAGGATGGTTTTGCGGCGCGCGGGAACCTCGCGGCGCGGCAGCATGGCGAAGGTGCTGACTACGGCGCCGCCCATCAGCACCAGCATCACCTCGGGCAGCTGCAGCGCGAACAGCGTCGGCAGATAGGACCAGGGCATGTCGGGCACGGACACGATCGCGCCATCGAACATCTCCTTCCACGGCTTCTCGAAGAAATGCGAGAAGTAGGTCAGCGCCTCGAAAGGATTGCCCGGCTCCATGATCGACCACGGCCAGATCAGGCCCATCACGAGATAGCCGAACGCAAGGCCAGGCAGCAGCACATAGACGACATGGGCGAAGCGGCGGACCGCCTCGCGCAAGCCCTCGCTGCGCAATTCCTCCAGGAACAGCGGGACGAAGCCAAGCATGGCGTAGACCAGCGCGAGACCGCCGAGAACGCGGCAGCCCAACGAAAGGCCGGCACCTAGGCCGACGATCAGGACCGTGCGCGGCGAAGGCTGCGGATATTCCTCCGCGAGGCGGACGAGGCCCAGCATCAGGATGATCATGGCCACCGCGAAGGGCGCATCCTTCGGGTTCATGAACATGTGGCCGTAGAAGATCGGGCAGAGCGCGAGGAGCAAAAGTGAGGCAAGACCGGCGAGGGCCCCGCCGATGCGGCGCCCGAGCCGCCACGTCACCGCAAGCCCGATCACGCCGACGATGGCACCGACCAGACGTCGTGTCTCGAACAGTTCGAGCGGAATGATCTTGTGCAGGAGAGCGGCGATCATGTCGAAGCCGCCGCCATACATGTACAGATTGGCGAACGAGAGCGCCGCGGTATCCCTGAAGCCGGAACCGAACATGCGCAGCAACAGATCGGCATATTCAGCGTGGGTGTAATCGTCCCAGCCGAGCCCGTAGTCGCGGAAGGTCAAACCTGCAATGACGGCGACCGCAGCCAGCACCAGCATGGCGAGATCGTCGCAAGTCCGTTCGACCGAGCGCCGCAGAGGCGTATCGATCGCCGAAGTCGTGATGGATGTCATGGCTATTGGTGACCCGGAATCCCCTCTCGACCCTGCTGGCGCGCGCGGGCCTGCTCCCCGGGATCCCTATAGCGCAGTTCCATTACCAAGTAATTGGGCATTATGGCTAAATTCCTGATGCGGCGCAGCAAATGCGGAAACTTGGAGTACCGGTAGCAGTAGTGAGCCGCAGCTGAAGGGAATGTGAATAAGTCCCTGATTTCCTTCCCTTTGGGAACACCGCCCATAATTGGCCGTTGGCGTGGAACACCGGATGACGGTATCGTGGCGTGACGAGTGTCGCATGTGGATGCGCGGTCGGGGGTGAGTTCGATGACCTTGGCATTGCTGATCGTGGGGATTTTCGCCGTTCTGGCGGGCCTCCTTGCGATCCTGTTCGGCTACACCGTCAGGGAATTCAGCGTCGGCAGCACTCTCATAATCTCCGGAACCATCGGCGTCTGCACCGGAATGTTACTGGTCGGCCTGCATCTTCTGCTCCTTGAGCTGAGGGGCATCGCCCGCCGGTTGGCGGCCGGATCTGCCGCATCGTCCGAGGTTCGCGTCAGGCCCGTGCTCCCGGGCCTCGCAATGCCGGGTGCGCCTGCGCCCGAGCCGGCGCTTGCCTCGCCTGCGAAGACCGAGCCCGGGCCACCACCGCCACCACCAGGCCCTCCGCCGTGGCAGAGCGAAGCCGCCGTGCGCGAGCGTCCGCGCGCCGAGGCGCCCGAACCACTAGCGCCTCCTGCGGCTCCGGAAGCGCCGCGCCGCCGCAACCTGTTGTTCGCCTCGACCTCGCGCAAGGAGCGTGAGCGCGCGGAGGCAAAGCCCACGGAGGGCCCGCAGCCGTCTCATGAAGAACCCGCAGCCCCGGACGTTCCGCCTGCCAGTTTCGACGATGCCTGGCCGAAGCCGGAACGCATGCGCCCGCCGGAGCCGCCGATCACCTCCCGCCGCCCGCCGCCGCGCTCGCCCTCGACCTTTGCGGAAGCCGCTCCCCCGCCGCCGCCGCCTGCACCTGAGCCGGCGCCTTCACTTGAGCCGGCGGCTGCGGCCGAGCAGGCGCCCGTGACCGTGCTCAAATCCGGCGTTGTCGATGGCATGGCCTATTCGCTCTATTCCGACGGTTCGATCGAAGCGCAGATGCCGGAGGGCATGATGCGCTTTGCCTCCATCGACGAGCTCCGCGCGCATCTCGACCAGCGGGGCTGAGGCCGCTGTTTGGAAGTAAAGCGCCGCCCTTCGCCAGTAATTAGCTCTTCGTCCTCAGTCGTCGTGGTTCAGCCCAACGTATTGTTGACACGGAATACTCTGACGTCGTCAATCCCATGAGACGCAAGGTGGAGAAGGGGCGGGCGCATGTCGGATGCTGGGAATAAGAATTTCATCGAGCTGACGGCGAGCATCGTGTCGGCCTATCTCAGCAACAATCCGACACCCGCGGCCGAGATCCCGAGCCTGATCAGCCAGGTGCATGGCGCCTTGGTGCGGGTCTCGTCAGGCCGCACCGAGACCGCGCCGCTCGAGCCGGCCAAGCCGGCGGTGTCGCTGAAGAAGTCGATCGCGCCGGATTATCTGGTGTGCCTGGAAGATGGCAAGCGCTTCAAGTCGCTGAAGCGCCATCTGCGCACCCAGTACAACATGACGCCGGAACAATATCGCGAAAAATGGGGACTACCGGCCGACTATCCCATGGTCGCGCCGAACTATGCGGTGGCCCGCTCGCAGCTGGCGAAACAGATGGGGCTAGGACAGCAGCAGCGGAAACGGAAGTAAAATTCTTACGAAGCTTCCGCGAGCGCCTCTTTGGCGTCGGTCTTGATGCGCTCGACCATCGAGCGCAGTCCGTTGGACCGCTGCGGCGTCAGATGATCGCGAAAGCCGAACTCGTTGAACACCGCGATCGCATCGGTATCCAGGATCTCCCGCGGTGTGCGGCCTGAATAGAGCGCGAGCACGATCGCGACCAGACCACGCACGATATGCGCGTCACTGTCGCCGCGATATTTCAGGACCGGCGCGCCATTGCTGCGCTCTACCAGCTTCTGGAGCCAGACCTGGCTGACGCAGCCTTGCACCTTGTTCTCGGCAGAGTGCTCCGCCTCCGGCATCGGTTCCAGGGTGCGGCCGAGCTCGATGACGTACCGATAGCGGTCGTCCCACTCGTCGAGAAGCTCGAAATTGTCCCTGATTTCGTCGATCGTCGTCATGCTGGCCCATGGTTCCCGTTCAGGCCAATATAGGGACGCGAAGCCGTGAAATCGATAGGGTTTGGGCGCTAATTGACGGGGCGGGCCTAATTCGCCGTGGCAGGTCCGCGCCATTCCAGCGCGAGGTCGTCCTGGGTCAGGGTGTCGCGCGGCGCCTCGCTCGCGGCAATGTCGCCTTCGCCGGCCAGCGCGATCGAGCCGGTGTGGTCGGGCGCCTTCTTGTCGGTCTTGTCGTTCTTCTCGTTGGTGTTCTGCTCTTTCTTGTCGTTGATGATCTGGTAGATCTTGCGCGCGCCGTCCTGGGCGCGCTGGCCGATGATGGTTGCGGCCTGTCCGCCGACCTCGCAGGCCGCCGGCTGACGCTTGCAGAACTGGGTCACGTCGGAGACGGCCGCGGTCGCAGCCTGCACTGCGTCGGCGGCGCCGATCTGCGGCAGCTTCTCCGATTCGGGCGTCTTGTCCCGCGGCAGGAGAACCAGCACCAGTCCGAGCCAGAATGTGATGCGGAGCAGAAAGCGCATCTTGCGACCTGTACGTTCGATCCTGCCGCGGCGATTTCCGCGGATATCGGACCTAGCAACGCTCGATAAATCGCAAGTGATTGCCTTGAGCTTAATTCGCGAAAAAATTGCGCAAAAATCTTCGCGCGATCGACGATCTCGTAAATTTTCAATTGACGCCCGCGCCCATGATTCTGCTGGACCCCGCATCCACCAATTCGAAACCATGCCGAGGGATGTGAAACCCCGTGTTCACCATCCGCAGCGAAGACGCCGCCAAATCATCTAAAAAGCCGCGCGATGACGCGGTGTCCGGCCGCATGCCACGCCGCCTTAGCACTCGTTTAAGGTCGCTCTGACACGGTGGCTCAACGACAAGGAGGCGTTCCGGCACGTCTTCTCAGACGATTGAGCCGAAGCGCGAGACCCGTGACAGTTTTGAGTACCATCCGCGATTGTCTCGATGCACTGCTGCATCCCTCCGCGCGTTACGATGCGCTGACGGGAGCGCGCCATCGTGCCTTCATGGCGCCGCGGCTGCTCGGCAGCCTGGCCGCCTTCGCCGCATTCCCGATCTATCTCGTCCTGCGCGGCGCGCCGAGCGCGATCGAGGTCACCGCCTTTGCCTGGCTGATCGCGCCGATCCTGTTGTCGTGGTTCCTGTCGCGCACCGGCCGCTATGAGGGCGCACACGTGCTGTCGTCGCTGGCGCTTGCCGGCCTGATTATGGCAGTGGCGGCCACCACCGGCGGCATCGAATCTTTCGCCGCGATCTGGCTGGTCGTGGTTCCGCTCGAAGCCGCGCTGTCGGCCTCGCGCCGCGTTGCGGCCTTCGCGTCGCTGCTCGCGCTGTCCTGTGCCGGGATCCTGATCCTCGTCAGCCAGTTCGGCTGGCTGACGGTCGAGGAGCCGGGCGCTGCAGCGCGCGGCGTGCTGATGGCGCTCGGCGTCGCTTCGGCGACGCTCTACGCCGCCGGCCTCGCCTTCGGCGCGGAATCGCTCGCGCGCACCAGCGTTGCGCTGCTATTGCGCGAGGAAGAGCGCTATCGTCTGCTCGCGCGCAACATGAGCGACGTCATCTCGCGGCACCAGCGCAACGGCGCGGTCGAGTTCATCTCGCCGGCGGCGGAGGCCATGCTCGGCATGCCCGTCACGCAACTGCTCGGCCACGGCCTGTTCGACCGCGTACACGTCGCCGACCGTCCGGCCTATCTCACTGCGTTATCGGATGCGGCGCGCGGTGACGTGTGCAGCGTCGAGTTCCGGTTGCGGCGGGAGCCTGCTGGCTCCGAGCGCGGCCAGATCGATTTCATTTGGGTCGAGATGCGCTGCCGCCCGCTCGAACAGGACAGGGCCCATGACGTCACGGGCGAGGCCGAAGTCGTTACCGTGATGCGCGACGTCACCGATCGCAAGCTTTCCGAGCAGGCGCTAGATCAGGCCCGCAGCGCCGCCGAGGCGGCCGATGCTGCCAAGACGCGCTTCCTCGCCACCATGAGCCACGAATTGCGCACGCCGCTCAACGCCATCATCGGCTTCTCCGAGATGATCGCGCAGGAGCAGACCTTGATGCTGGGTGCGGCCCAGCGCAAGGAATACGCCCAGCTCATCAACGATTCCGGCCAGCATCTGCTGTCGGTCGTCAACGGCATCCTGGACATGTCCAAGATGGAATCGGGCAATTTCGAGATTGCGTCGGAGCCGTTCGCGCCGCGCGCCGCGCTGCTGCATTGCTGCAATTTGCTGGCGCTGAAGGCGCGGGAGAACGGCATCGACCTTATCACCGATGCGCCGCAGGATCTGCCCGTCATGACCGGTGATCCCAGGGCCTTCAAGCAGATCGTGCTCAACCTCGTCGCCAACGCCATCAAGTTCACCGAGCGCGGCGGTCAGGTCACCGTGACGGCGGCAGTGTCGGGCGCGCAGCTTGCGCTGCGCATCAGTGACACTGGCGTCGGCATTGCGCCCGACGATCTCAAGCGCATCGGCGCGCCGTTCTTCCAGGCCGGCAAGACCTATCAGCGCCGCCACGAAGGCACCGGCCTCGGACTTTCGATCGTGAAGAGCCTCATAGCGTTGCATCTCGGCGAATTGACGGTACAAAGCAGGTTAGGCGAGGGCACCACCGTCACCGTCAAGCTGCCGCTCGTTTACACGCCGCCGCAGGTCAAGCCGGCGGAGAGCAAGGTCGCGACGCTGACGCCGATGTTGCGCCAGGAACCTCACGACCAACTTCACGAAGAATCTCACGACCAACCTGCGCTGGTGAAGAAAAGTGCCTAAGAAGTCTGCAAAGGACGAAGCTGCTCCGCGCCGTCGTGGTGCCAAGGCCGCGGTCATCGATGTCGAGACCGAGCGCAACCTCGTCATGCGCGTGCTGCTGCACAGCCCCAAGGATACGCTGGCCGGCCTCGTCGCCGCCGCCGCCATCGGTGCGATCGTCGCCAATGCGCTGTTCCTCCAGACCGGCCGGCACCCCGCGCCGATGTTCGGCACGGTGATCAATCTTCCTGCGCCGTCATCCGTGTCACTGTCGAACCCCTTGCCGCGTCCGCGCCCCGTTGGCGCCGACACTTCGCCGCTCGAGCCGCGTGCGACGGAGTTTCGCACCGAGCCCAAACCTGTCGAGCGCGTCGCCGAGAAGACGCCCGAAAAGCCCGTCGAGGCGACCGCCTCGACGCGCCCGAACGATCCGATGACCAATCTGGTCAAGGCCACGACCTCGACGTCGCCCTCGGTCGTGCGCCCGCCGGCGCCGATCCCGGTGCAGAGCCCGGCCGTGCGACGTATCGCCGGCGTGCAGCGCGCGCTGTCCGAATATGGCTACGGCAATTTGAAGATCACGGGCACGATGAGCGGCGAGACCCAGTCCGCGATCCAGAAATTCGAGCGCGAGCACAAGATGCAGGTCACCGGTCAGGTGTCGGACCGGCTGCTGCGCGAGCTCGCGGCCGCTATCGGCCATCCCGTCGAATAGTCTTGGCGCCTGCACGGAGGCTGGTGCTGATTGCAGCACTGGCCTATCGTTCGGCTCATGCGTTTGAAATCCAACATATGGGTGGCCGCCTATTTGCGTCGCTGCCAGACCGAGGGCGTGTTCGGCGCGGTGCGCCGCCGCGGCGCCGAGGAGGCGGGCGCGGTGTTCGTGAAAGTATCGCTACTCGACGGCCATGCGATGCTGTACGCCCCGGCGCCGCAGACCGTCTATGACGACGGCCGCCCCGTCGATCGCTTCTTCGTACCGGTCGCGCCGCAGCCTTTGCCGGAACAAACCATCGAGGAACGGCTGGCGAAGGAAATCCGCTTCGACCCGGACGCCTGGATCGTCGAGACCGAGGACCGCGCGGGCCGGCATTTTCTGGAATTGGCGAAGACGTAAGCCGGCGTCATTGCGAGGAGCGAAGCGACGAAGCAATCCATAATCCGTCCGCGGAGAGACTCTGGATTGCTTCACGGAGCCTGTCACGGGCCGCGCTTTGCGCGGACCCGTTGGCTCGCAATTGTCGATGTTCAATAATTCGCTGATTGGATCGCGGTGGTCTTGGTAGCGGCGAAGGCCTTGGGAGTTTGTCCTGCCAAGGCCTGATGGGGTCTGTGGTT